>JBBQAC010000294.1:0-5094 GCA_038315915.1 Phormidesmidales cyanobacterium | reverse complement strand
GCTGGGCAACGTTTGCGGGCATTAAAGAGGGGGAGAAATTGCCGGTGCGCGATTTCGGTAACCGTCCTGCTCACGCTTTAGTTATCTCTCATGATTCAGGTTTTTTGTGGTTCTTCTGCGGAGAGGCTTCGCCTACGGGGTGGCTGTTCCAAACGTGGTTTTCGGCGTCATATATATAGAGGGCTTGTCAGCGCGGTTGTCGGCATAGCGCTCGGGGTTCCTGGCAGTGGATTGGCGATCGCTGAAAACCTGAACAATTCTTCGGGGCAAAGTCAGCGCCTGCTCCGACCAGAGACGCAGCCTTCAGATCGAATTCCCCAGGTCGGCAGTTTGCAAAAGGGCGGTGTGGGTGATTTGCCTGCTGCCCTCCCACCGCTGCGGCAGAGCATACCGATTGCTGGAAATGTAAACACCCAACCTGAGATTCACGCTATCTGGCTGGATCGGGGGACGATTGTGGCGGCAGGTTCCAAGCAAGGATTAGTCAAAGTATTTGAGCGCTTTAAGGCGGCTGGTATTAACACTGTCTTTGTCGAAACGGTGAATGCGGGCTACCCTATTTACCCCAGCAGCGTCGCCCCGGAGCAGAACCCTCTCATTCGCAATTGGGATCCGCTTCAGGCCGCTGTCGAGTTGGGCAAAGATTACAACATGCAAATCCATGCCTGGGTGTGGCTATTTGCTGTGGGTAACCAGCCGCATAACTCGCTGGTGGGTCGGCCCGCGAGCTATCCTGGCCCGGTGATCAGCGATCGCCCGGACTGGGCTGGGTACGACAATCGCGGCAACTTGATTATTCCTGGTCAAACCAAGTTTTTTCTCGACCCGGCTAATCCTGAGGTGCGCCAGTATTTGTTTGATCTGCTCAGCGAAATTGCCTACCGCTACGATGTGGACGGCATTCAGTTCGACTATATTCGCTATCCGTTTCAAGATCTGTCGGCCAATCGTCTTTTTGGCTATGGGATAGCAGGCCGCGAGCAGTTCAAAAATCTTACGGGCGTCGATCCGATTCTGCTTGCGCCGAATAGCGGCGATCCCCGGATAGATTATCTCTGGCGTCAGTGGACAGCCTTTCGCACTCAGCAAATTACTTCTTTTGTCTCTGAGGCGTCCTATCGTCTGCGCCGACAGCGACCCAATCTCCTCCTATCTGCCGCCGTTTTCGCTGACGATACCTACCAGCGCCAGCAAACCATCCAGCAGGACTGGGAAGATTGGGCGGATCAGGGGCTAGTGGATTGGATTGTGCTGATGAGCTATGCCACCACGACTCAGCGATTTGAGGAGCTGGTTCGGCCCTGGGTGATGGAATCTAGCTATCGCTATACAAGGGTGATTCCCGGGATTCGGCTGCTCAATTTGCCGACTGCGGTAGCCTCGGCTCAGCTTCGGCTGCTGCGCGATTTCTCTAGCAGTGGCTACGCGCTGTTTGCGGCGGCTAACCTCAGTGGCGATATGCAGTCGATGCTGGTGGGTTTGCAGGCAGAGGAAGGGGGGGAGGCGATCGCTTCTACTCGCTATCCATCACGTCAATAAGAAATATATACTGTCGCCCGGATTACCTCTCCACTCAGTTAAACAAACCAGTTTTAAAGATCTCGGGAGCCATCAAATTCACTAACATAACTTGATACGCATCTGACAGATTTGGGAAAGATCAGAGGGCACTACTGCGAATTAGTAGTATTTTATTACCCTTGAGTTCTTATGGTGCAAGCTCCGAGTCGCACTTTCTATGAAGGCATGAACTGGTCAATACCTAGCGGCCTACTAAAGCAGAAGATTATAAACCACCAAGCTCGTATCGGCGTTGTTGGGCTGGGGTATGTAGGGTTGCCTTTTGCTGTAGAAAAGGCAAAAGTTGGATTCGAAGTAGTCGGCATTGAGCAAAACATTGGCAGAGTTAGCCAGGTCAATCAGGCTAGTAGCTATATTGGCGATGTCAGTGATCGCGAGCTTGCCGATGTTGTAAATTCTGGCAAACTTAGGGCGATTGCATCTTTTGAAGAAGTGTCGGATTTAGATGTCATTGTCATCTGTGTCCCGACACCCCTGACTAAAAATCTTACTCCCGACTTGAGCTATATCCAGGGCGTCACTGAAGCGATTGGTAAACAGCTTAAACCCGGTCAGCTAGTCTCTTTAGAATCAACAACCTACCCGGGTACGACTGACGATGTCATGCGACCGCTTTTAGAGCGATACAGTGGACTAAAGCAAGGAGAAGGCTTTTTCCTTGCCCATTCTCCTGAAAGGGTCGATCCCGGAAACCAAAGATATACCACGCAAAATACCAACAAAGTAGTCGGAGCATCAGATCCTGTTTCATTAGAGATAGCCGTATTGTTTTATGAACAAACAATTCAAACTGTAGTTCCTGTTAGTAGTGCTAAGACAGCAGAATTAGTCAAGGTCTTTGAAAATACTTTTAGGGCGGTGAATATTGCGCTGGTTAATGAGCTAGCGCTTTTGTGTGATCGGCTGGATATCAATATCTGGGAAGTGCTAGACGCCGCGAATACCAAACCTTTTGGTATTATGCCCTTCTATCCCGGCCCAGGGGTAGGAGGACACTGCATTCCAATTGATCCTCACTATCTCGAATGGAAGGCTAAAGAAGTTGACTTCAGCACCCGATTTATTGCGCTAGCCGGTGAGATCAATCGCCGCATGCCCTCTTTTGTGCGCAGTAAAGCCTTTAGGGTATTAAACAGGTTAGGATTGGCCCCGTCCAGATCTCATATTCTAGTCGTTGGCGTCACCTATAAAAAAGATCTCGCAGATTGGCGAGAGTCTCCAGCGATAGAAGTCATGAAGTCTTTAATGAAAGCAGGTGCTTCAGTCTCGTATCACGATCCCTTTACACCTGATATAGAGATTAGCGGCACTCTGCTGAAGAGTGTCGCCCTCACAGATAATGTGATTGCCCAAGCTGATATGGTGATTATTACCACCGATCATAGTTCGGTAGATTACACGCACTTAGTGAACAATGCACAGTCAGTGCTGGATACGAGAGGTATCACTCGCCGCCTGACCTGCGACCTTAGTAAGGTGACTCTGCTATGACCTCTGTGATTGTAGTTGGCAGTGGCCACTGGGGTAAAAACTTGGTTCGTAACTTCCATCAGATTGGGGCATTGGCTGGTGTTGTTGAAATCAACGCCCAGCTACGAGCTATCGTCAAAGCTCAGTATTCAGAGATTCCCATCTTTGACGATTACGAAGAAGCGCTAAAGACAGATGTTTTAGCCGTTGTGATTGCAACCCCTGCACCTATTCATTACAAGCTAGCGATCGCCGCTTTACAGGCAGGAAAAGACGTATTCGTAGAAAAGCCAGTCACGCTCAAATCAGATGAAGCGATCGCCCTTGCCAACTACGCGGATCAACACAATCGTATCTTGATGGTGGGACACCTGCTGCTATACCAGCCTGCTATTCAGTGGATGCAATCCTATCTACGCTCTGGGAAAGCTGGAAAAGTTTGCCATATTTCTACTCATCGGTTGAACTTAGGAAAAGTCAGAACTGAAGAGAATGTTTGGTGGTCTCTAGCACCTCACGATGTTTCGGTTATCCTCAGCTTGCTGGATTCGCCTACTTTGAGAACGGTTGCTGCAACCGGACAGGCCATGTTGCAGCCTGAGATCGAAGACCAGATCCACGTTGACCTTCAGTTTCAGTCTGGTCAAACGGCTCATATTCACTGCTCATGGTATTGGCCTGTCAAAGACCGCAAAACTATCGTCATCGCCGAAAAACAGATGCTGGTATATGACGAAATCGCTCAGTCAGTGACTGTTCATGAGAAAAGCTTCGCCGCAGACTTTGCCGCCGTTGACAAAGGGGAGAGCGTCATCGCAATTGCCGAAGCTGAGCCGCTCACATTAGAATGCAAGCATTTTCTAGAATGCTTGGCTTCCAGGGAAAAACCCATTTCTGATGGATGGAATGGGGTAGCCGTTGTCGACATTCTGGAGAAAGCGCAGGAGGTGCTCCGTGGTTAGTTCGGTGGCTAATTGTTTCATCCATTCCACAGCCTGTGTCGATGAGGGCGCTTTGATCGGGCACGGTACAAAAATATGGCATTTTTCACATGTAATGTCAGGCGCTAAGATTGGTGATCGCTGTTCACTCGGGCAGAATGTGTTCGTCGCTAATGACGCGGTTATCGGCAATGCCTGCAAGATTCAGAACAACGTCTCAATATACGAAGGTGTTGTTTTAGAAGACTATGTTTTCTGTGGCCCGAGCATGGTCTTCACCAATGTGAAAACGCCTCGCTGCGAATTTCCCCGCAACACGGCTAGCGATTATAAGAAAACCCTGGTTAAGCGTGGGGCCAGCATTGGAGCCAATGCCACGATTGTCTGCGGGGTCACTCTACATGAATGCGCGTTTGTTGCAGCCGGTGCTGTCGTGACAAAAGACGTTAAGGCCTATTCGATGGTGGCAGGTGTTCCGGCTAAACCTATCGGCTGGATGAGCGCGTTCGGAGATGTGCTTGAGTTTGACGAGGCTGGCTACGCTTCAGACTCTGCGGGTGAAAAGTATCGAAAAACTTCAGAAGGGGAGATTAAAAAGGTATGAGAATTCCAATTTTAGACCTCAAGCCTCAGCACGAAGAGATAAAGGAGGAGATTCAAGCAGCGATCGCTCACGTGATAGAGACTTGTGCCTTCATTATGGGGCCTGATGTTCAGCTATTTGAGCAGGAGGTTGCTCAGTATTTAGGAGCGAAACACGCCATCGGTGTGAATTCAGGGACGGACGCCTTGGTAATTGGATTGAGGGCATTAGATATTGGCCCTGGTGACGAGGTGATCACCACCCCGTTCTCCTTTTTCGCTACTGCCGAATCTATCAGCAGCGTAGGTGCGACTCCTGTTTTTGTAGATATTCTGCCTGGTAGTTTTAATATTGATCCGAATCTGATTGAAGCTAAAATTACGCCCCGCACGAAGGCAATTATGCCGGTGCATTTGTACGGCCAGCCAGCAGCCATGACTCGGATCATGGACATTGCTAAAGCCCACGATCTCAAAGTAATCGAAGACTGCGCCCAGTCTTTTGGTAGTCGCTATCAAG
>JBBQAC010000283.1:0-5317 GCA_038315915.1 Phormidesmidales cyanobacterium | reverse complement strand
CACCCGCGATCGCATCTTCAAATACTACTGCTTGCCGGGGCCGACAGCCTAGCTGCTCAGCGGCATAAAGAAATGTATCGGGTGCGGGCTTCCCAGCTAGATTGAGCTGTTCTGCCAGCTTACCGTCTACGACGGTATCGAACAGGTCGGTGATTTCTGCAACTTTTAAGACTTCTTTACAGTTACGGCTAGAGGAAACGACTGCTGTTTTAATCCCTGCGGCGCGCAAATAGTGAACCAGGGCCACAGCCCCCTCCTCAGCAGCAATCCCTTCCTTGTGAAGTACCTCGGCAAAGTAGCTGTCTTTGCTGTTGCCCAAGCCGCAAACCGTCGTTTTGTTGGGGGGAGCACCCGGATCGCCGTAGGGTAGATGAATCTGCCGGGAAGCCAAAAAGCTCTCCACGCCAGGATAGCGAGGCTTACCATCGACATAGAGAAAATAGTCCCGCTGACTATCAAACGAAATAAAAATCTCGCCAGTCAGCCCGACGCGATATTCAAGAAAGTCATCAAATACACGCTTCCAGCAGGCCGCATGAATCTGGGCGGTCGGCGTCAGGACACCATCAAGGTCAAAAAGAACGGCCTCGAACTGAGCAGGAGAGATGTTTGTTTTCATAGTTGACACTGATCCTTTATTCACGCATCACATTCGCAGGCTGGGTAAACAGGGAATGTGAGAATCGTAGAGATGAGCTGTCAGTAAATTATGGAGCACACCGACACAGCCACCGCTTAAGCATCAGATCAGAACATTTTTTAACAAAGCTTAATCGAGACAAGCGTGCCGCTAGCCTGTTCGACGCCTGCGCAGCTGGAAAGATGATTAAACGGCATTAACGGTATTAACAGATACATTTTCTGCATAGTTTCCACATGATTGCTCTTTACTCTAAAAGCATCAGAGGACTGCTGCGACGGAAATAAGATCATGATCATTACTCAGGCCCAACGAGATATCTATGACCTCGACATGCTTCGAGACGAAGCTAGAGAACTCATCGCTCGGGGGCGAATTCACCGACAACAACCGATTTACGCGCTGTGCCAGTACATTTCTGAGAGAGAATGGGCGTGCGTTGAGATCAATCTGACAGAAAACGAATTTTTAACGCGCGATCGCATTGCCGATTTGCTCAGTCATGAGCAGTGGGATGAAGACTGAGCGAAGTCACAGCGCCTGTGAAGCAGCCGCTATCGGGTAAATATCCGATTGCGGCCCGCTGCTTTGGCCTGGTATAGCGCCTCATCGGCAACCCGGTACAGCCCCGCCAAATCTGCTGCATCATCAGGGTAGATAGCAATGCCTGCTGTAAAGGTGACATAGATACTGTGACCCTTAGAATCATCGGGGGGAGGGTCATCACTGTCCGAAAAAGCGACCGATGAAGCCACTTTAGCAATCGTCGCAGTATTAAAAAGCTCTCGCCTCCAGACCTGCAAAAACTGTAGCAGCCGCTCTGTCCCTTCCTGTCGGCCCACACCATAGAGCCCCACGACAAATTCTTCGCCGCCCCAGCGACCCACCACGTCTTCGGCCCGAAAAGTTGAGCGCAACCGCTCACCAAAGCGCCTGAGAATGTGATCGCCGACCGGATGACCGTAATCGTCGTTGATTTGCTTAAAGTGATCAAAATCAATCAGGGCAAAACAGAGCGATCGCTCCTGCCGCTGAGCCAATCCCAACAGGCGAGTGAGCGACTGCGTCGACTTTCGTCGATTAGCAATACCGGTCAGGCTGTCGATATCCGCCCGCAGCCGCTGCAAATGCGATCGCTTCAGCCAACCCAGCACCCGCGCCACCAGTTCAGGAGCCACAATCGGCTTGCGAATATAGTCATCGGCACCCGCCGCGAACACCTGCTCAATAGTGGCTGCATCGGTATAGCCCGACATAAACAACACCGGCAGATCCTGCCAGCGAGGAGCGCTGCGCAGCACCCGGCAGAGGTCAAAGCCGCTGATCTGTGGCATTTTAGCGTCGAGCAGCACCAGGTCAGGCTCAAAACTTTCCAGCATTTGCCAGAAGCGCTGTGGTTCGTTCAGGAGCTGTAGCTGAAAACCCCAAGGTTGGAGTAAAACCTGTAGCAGCGTCAGCATCGCCGGATCGTCATCGACAATCAGCAGCTTACCAGCCGTCGGACTGCTCTTTTGCAGCACCTGTACGGCAGTTTCTAAAATTTCTATCGGCGTCATTGGCATGGGTAGCAGCCCAATGGCCCCCATTCGCGCAATCCGCACCCGACTTTCAAAGCTAGCCGCCGCCGTCAAAACTAAAGTAGGCACAGGCCAGACGGACTGAAGCTCAGCTAGTAGCCGAAACTCAGCGCTGTCACGGCTGGGCAGTTCGGTAGCGCCGCCCAGATCGAACAGGACGATGTCCGGAAGCTGCTGACCAATTATTTGCCTCGCTTGCGCAATACTGCTGGCCGCACTCACCTGCATTTGGTAGCGAGCTGAGATTGCCGTCATATCGCGGAGCCAGCTACGGTCGGACTCAGCGCTACCCTGTATCACCAGCAGCGAGGATGGCTGTCCGGGGAGTAATTCGTTTGCTAGAAGCGTAGGCTCTGTTGCAAAGTCTGTCTGGGATTCCGGAGGCTCTGAACTGGCTGCTGCTGCAACCTCAGGGCGGCTTTCCAAGCTCTGTTGTATTTGCGTAGCCAAAGTCTCTAGCTGGCTGACCTGTTGGGCACTGAGAAAAGCATCGGCTCGAAGCATACTTTCTATTTCCCGGCAGTAGACTGTTGCTTGAGTAAAGCCAAAGCTTCCCAGTGAGCCAGCAAGCGCGTGGGCTTCCATCAAAATCTCCTGCTGAATAGCGCCCTCTACCGATCCCGGCTGTAATGAATGTAAGGTGCTCGTCAAATCATTCACTCGCCGGATGTAGCGATCGCTCACACTTTGCCAGAGCAATGTAAGATCAAACTTATCTTTACTCGCAGTCTTCTCAACAGTAGAACTAGCTGCCCCCGCTACATCTAATTGAGGGATCTGAGCATCGTTCTCACCGACTAGCTCAGCAGGTTTTAGCCGATAGCCCAGTCCATAGACAGTAGCGATAATATTGGGCATCCCCATCTTTTTGAGCTTTTGGCGGAGCCCTTTGATATGGGTTCGCACCGATCCCACAGTAGGGGACGCTTCAAACGGCCATACCTTATCTAGCAAAGTATCCAGGCTGAAAATGCGGTTGGGATTGCGCAAGAATAGCTCCAGCAGCGCATATTCTTTGGGCGTAACGGCAACAGGAACACTGCGGCAAGTGACCTCACTGCTACGCGGATCTAGACACAGCTCTCCCCACTGCAAAATCGGCGAAATCAGCCCCTCAGAACGGCGCAGCAGCGCGCGAATGCGAGCCAACAGTTCTTCAAATTCGAAGGGCTTAATCAGATAGTCGTCAGCCCCGGCATCTAATCCGGCGACCCGGTCAGTACTGGCATCGCGAGCGGTCATTAGGATAATCGGCGTATCGTTGCCGCGATTTCTCAGATGCTCGCATAGCTGCACGCCATCGAGTTGAGGTAGCGTCCAATCAAGCAGAATCAAGTCGTAGGTAAAGGCTTCAGCCATATCCCGGCCAGTGATACCGTCCGTCGCTGAGTCCACGACGTAATGATGTTCTACGAGCAACTGCTTGATGGCCCCTGCCAGAATTTTATCGTCTTCTACCAGCAAAAACTTCATAGAATCCGTGAGGTAACGAATCAGACAGCTGGCTACAGCCTAGGCGCGGTGGCTAGCTTGGGCGAGCGCCTCTGGGGGTACCTTTGGCGAAGTGCTCCAGTAAAAGGCGAGGCACAAAGGTATAGCTACCGCCAACTTTTGGTAAGAAAATGCGCTTAGCCGCGCAGTCAAGAAAACGAGCGAGTTCCAGAGAACACGGGCCTGACAAGCTAGCATAAACCGCAAAATTCCGGGCTTGACAAAGGCGGCCCCACCGCCGAGTGCTAATCCAAAATATAGCCCAGATACCGCCCAAAACGCACGGCAGGTATTGCCTAAAAGATGAGCGGATTTTGCTTAACTACTGAATAGAAAGATCCTCTGGCTACACCAGATTGGCAGCGGGAAGCAGAACGCAGTGGGCAGGCGCAATCGAGCGACTATCCCGCAAATAACTGGTTAAGATAGGAAGTTGCGCGGTATGCTTATGGTTTGAGCGACGGTTGCGACAGATACCTGATCCGCCTACCGCTGCTCATTTTGGTTGATTGCCTGCTTTAGCAATCGCTATTGTGAGTTCTCTTTGCAGGTGCCTTTGCAGAAAGTGTGATAATTCCTCAACGCCCCGACTGCCAGTACTGCTTTTTCAGCGGTAGGCTACCGGTTCTTAATTGAGCGTTGCGATCACTACTACTGCTACCGCACTTTTTGCAGACTCCGCCTGTTGTTTCCGCTGTGTATTTTAATGCCCTTTTTCTCTAGTATCTGCGGCTTTTTGCCCCAGATATAAGCGCTTTCCTGATTGGATAGTTTGCTCTCAAATTCCCTACGCTTCATCGGCACTTTTGCCCCAGCTTTTTGTCTTTTTGCTTAATGTCTTCAATGTTTAACTAACTTTTGCAACCGGACGAAGCTCTCCTTCAGAGCCTCGCCCAACGCTTCTCAGCGCCTTTTGGTTGCCCATTCTACTGTCCTTATTTGCACTGCCGAGGTGTGCGCAAGTGATCGCTGGGCGATCGCTGACTGCCTCAGCTTCTTAGGTAATTATTGATGTCCGATCCCGTACAGTCCTTTCAAGACCTCGCACTGATTGAACCAGTGCTCAGAGCGCTCGACGACGCTGGCTATGAAAATCCGACCCCCATTCAGGCGCGAACGATTCCGCCGCTGATTGCCGGACGAGATATTATCGGTCAGGCCCAGACCGGTACCGGCAAAACCGCCGCGTTTGCCCTACCGATACTCTCCCACATTGATACCACCAACAATCGCCCTCAGGCACTAGTGCTGGCCCCCACCCGTGAGCTGGCCTTGCAGGTAGCTGAAGCCTTTCAGGGCTATGGCAAGTATCTCAACGACTTTCACGTGCTGCCGATTTACGGCGGCCAAAGCTACCAAATTCAGCTCAAGCAGCTCAGACGGGCAGCGCATGTGGTGGTCGGTACGCCAGGCCGAGTTATTGACCATATCAAGCGAGGCACCCTCGACCTCAAGCACCTCAAGTTCCTGGTGCTCGACGAAGCCGATGAAATGCTGCGGATGGGCTTTATCGACGATGTGGAATGGGTGATCGACAAAACCCCCAAGGATCGTCAAGTTGCGCTGTTCTCGGCGACAATGCCGCAAGTGATTCGCAAAATTGCCCAGC
>JBBQAC010000015.1:0-33016 GCA_038315915.1 Phormidesmidales cyanobacterium | reverse complement strand
ACCATGCCCTCGTGCAAATCCCTAATTTCGTTGATGCCAGCGGCAAACTGAGCGTAGGTAAACTGGGCTCTGGGGTCGCGTCCTGGCTTTTCTAGCTCGCTTAAAATGTCTCGAAGCGTGGGTTCTCCAACTTTGTCGGTGACGTATCTTTTTAAGTCGAGCTGTTTTAGTTGGTCTATGGCTTGAGGAATCTCTTTCAGGGGTACCTGAACATCCTCCGCCATGACTTTGACAACGCTGTAACTCTCCGGGTGAACTGCTGTGTTATCCAGCGGGTTGTCGCCATCGCGAATGCGCAAAAAGCCAGCGGCCTGTTCGTAAGCTTTGGGGCCGAGCTTGCTGACTTTTAGAAGAGTTTTGCGATCGCTAAACCGCCCCGACTGGTCTCGAAAAGCCACAATGTTGTTGGCGATCGCCCCGCTCACACCCGATACATACTGCAACAGCTCCCGCGACGCCGTGTTGAGGTCAACCCCCACATAATTTACACAGCTCTCAACCGTATCATCTAGCTTTTGCTTGAGCCGCTTTTGGTCAACGTCGTGCTGATACTGGCCCACGCCGATAGATTTTGGGTCGAGCTTGACCAGTTCGGCCAGGGGATCTTGCAGGCGGCGACCGATGCTGATCGCTCCTCGGACGGTGATATCGAGATTGGGGAATTCGGCGATCGCCACCTCACTCGCCGAATAAATCGACGCCCCCGATTCGCTCACCATCACCTTGGTCGGCGGATTGTCTAGCGTGGCAATGACTTCGCCCACGAACTCGTCTGTCTCCCGGCTCGCGGTGCCGTTGCCAATAGCGATCAGCTCAATTCCGTGAGCGGCGATCAGGCGAGTGAGCACTTTGGCAGCTTCTGCACGACGCCCCTGCCCCGAGTGCGGGAAAATGGCTTCATAGGCCAAAAACTGACCGGTTTCACTAATTGCCGCCACCTTACAGCCCGTGCGAAAGCCCGGATCAACGCCCAAGGTCGGTTTCATTCCGGCTGGGGCGGCGAGCATCAGATTGCGCAAGTTTTCAGCAAAGGTTTGGATAGATTCCTCATCGGCCCAGGCTTTTTTCTCAGCAATGACTTCATTGGTCAAAGTGTTTTTCATCAGCCGGTTAAAGCCGTCTTTGACCATCGCTGTATAAAATTGACGAATTGTTCTGTCTTTAGTGCGCAGTTGAGTGCTGAGTAAATAGTCTAGTACTTCAGCTTCATCAAAGCTTAAAGAGAGTTTTAGAACATCTTCCTTATCACCGCGCAGCAGGGCTAGCAGGTTATGCGGTGCGATTTTGGCAACCGATATCTCATAGCTGCGATACATCTCGTATTTAGTTGTTCCCTCAGGATGTTTTGACTTTATCTTTGAGGTGAATTGCCCTTTGCGCAAAAAGAGATTGCGCACGTAGGCTCTGAGTGCGGCCTGATCAGCCATTGTCTCAGCCAGGATATCGGCAGCGCCCTGAAGGGCTTCTTCGGCAGTCGTCACCTCTTCAGTGAGATAGGGTTTGGCTAGTGCGGTCAGGTCAGCGCTGCCACTGCTGGCGTTAATCTGCGCAATTTCAGCAGCCAACGGATCTAATCCTTGCTCCTTGGCGATGGTGGCGCGGGTGCGGCGCTTGGGTCGGTAGGGCAAATAAAGATCTTCTAGCTCTGTTTTGCTCAAACAGCGTTCGATGGTGGTTTTCAGTTCGGGGGTGAGGGCGTTTTGCTGGGCGATCGCCTCCAGCACAGTCTGCTTACGCGCTGCCAACTCCGTTAAATACTCATAGCGCTCAGCAATCTGCCTGAGCTGCACCTCATCGAGTTCGTCCGTGCGCTCTTTGCGATAGCGCGCGATAAACGGCACGGTCGCCCCTTCTGCGAACAGCGTCAGGGCCGCTTCGACCTGCTGAAGACGAACAGTCGAACCTGGCACTGACAGTTCTTGAGCGATGAGTTGAGCAGCATTCATACAGACATCAGATGACACGTTGAATTGGATTTTACCAATAAACCAGAAACAGCGCGTATCGTTGCGTTGAATGGTGGTACAAACTCTTTAGTGAAGCTTTCTCCTATTCTCCGTTCAGCCGTGCATTTTATGTGATCGGCTAAAATATATCTCTGTATACAGTATTTCTATAAAAGAGAGACTTAGGTTGCAACTCCCTAATCATCTACAGGCTTATGTTCAATCTAGTAAACTGGTGGGGTATCTGCTCTCTGAAACCCATACTATTGGTAAAGCAAAGGCTAAATTTTTTCGAGCATTAGGGTTCGATGAAACAAATCTAGAGGCGCTGGAACAGGCACTGCTTAACTTAGCTAGAACCCAAACAGTTGATGAAACCCTAGTAACCGTGCATGGCACGAAGCACGTCATTACTGGATGGATTGATACCCCTTCTGGTAGAACGGTTACGATTTTGACCGTCTGGATCGTCGATACTGGAGAAGACGCGCCCCGATTTATTACTGCTCGGCCCTACAAAATATCTGATCGATAAAGGATTGATCCATGATTAAAGAATTCGATGTCGTCACTGTCACTCGTGATATTCAAGCATACGGACTTACTAAAGGTAGCCGTGGTGCAGTGGTGCACTGCTACAGCGATGCACGCGGATTTGAGGTGGAATTTATCGATGATACGGGCGAAACGGCTAACGTCCTGACTCTGGAGAAAGCCGATATACAGCTTGATAGGGCGACTGTTCAAGCTCAGGTGGTTGAGATTTTAGACTATCTACCGGAAGATCTACTGGCAGAAGTCCGAGATTTTGCGGAGTTTTTACAGCAGAGGCGCTCTGAGAAAGCTAGCTAGCTAGCCTAAGGTAATCGGCAGCTTGAGGCGATCGCTATTCAGGCGAACTATAAAATCATCGTCCTGCTTATCTTCAGCACCAAGAATGCACACCGCCAGTTGTCTGGTGGAAGCGCAGGCTGATTGAGAATGGTCGAGATCGCCCCTCACTGCTAGCGGAAATTGTTCGGGTTCAAGCGGCGACCCGGTGCGGTGCCATTGCTAAGCGCTGCGCCTGTACCGCCATCGGCCCTGTCTAAAAAGGGCTTGAGGTTAATCCCGGCGCTGGTTGAGCGAGTCGCTGAAGAACCACCTAGTGGGAAGTTAATCGCTTCGCCGATTTGGCCCAGGATATCGTTGCTGCCGCTGCCGGTAAAGGTATTAACTACTGTCGTGTCGTTGCCAGCATCGGCGAGGGCGAGGTTTTCAAAGACTTGATCGCGCGTTACCACAGGGTTTTGACCGGGGGGAACGGTGAAGACAATTTTGCACTGTCCGGGCGATTGCTCGGTAGTGGCGCAAACGACGTCGTAGCCGTTTTCCATGCCGACTTGTAGCTCGACGAGACCTTCGGGGCGGTAAGACTCTAAGCGATCGCTGATCGTATTGCAGCGTCTCTCTGCCGTCCAGCCGCCACCCATTTCGCCAGGAGTCGCCCAGGGATACACCTTGTCAGGCTGACTTTCAGGCTGATACATAACGGTAAAAGCACCTTCAGAAATTTGGCACTTGAACCGGGCACCTTCTGGCAGCTCGGTCGGCAGTTGGCTACCTTCAGTAGTGGGTTCTACATCGGGTAGGGGCTCGGCCTGTTGGGCAACACCCGGTAAAGCGGCAAGATTGGCAAGCAGCCCCAGAGAGAGCGCACCGCCGACCAGTCGAGTGCGGCTGAGCCGACCTTGTGTCCGACTTTGCGACTGTGCCTTGCGAGCGTTATTACAAATGTTGTCCATGGCTAGGTTCCTTCGAAGAGACAGTCCGATAGCAGTATGATCAGCCTATCGTGCCTGCCTGGATCTGAGGAATCGCAGTGGACAGTTGCCACAGGCTGTAGGGCGTGTCATAGGGCTGTATTGCACATCAGGCGAGTGACCCAAGAAATACCTTTAAGATAGATCTAACCGATTGGACTGCTCAAACCGTAGATCCTCTGGTCTTTGCCCCCTTAGTTTTTAAGTTTTATGGTTAACACGACGGCGTACGGATCTTGGAAGTCGCCTATTACCTCGGAGCTGATTGTCTCTAATGCCGTTCGTTTGGGCGCTGCCTGTCTGGACGGCCCAGATATTTACTGGAGTGAGCTGCGGCCCAGTGAAGGCGGTAGACAGCTCGTCGTGCGCTATGGGCCGGAGGATGTGGCGCTAGGGGCAGGGGGAAGTGCTACGGATATTACACCTGCGCCTTTTAATGTGCGATCGCGCGTCCATGAGTACGGCGGCGGCGCATACACCGTGCATCAAGGAACAGTCTATTTCTCTAACTTTGCCGATCAGCGGCTTTACGCCCAGCGAGCAGGCGAAGCGCCCGTCCCACTCACACCCGAAGTCACCCCAGCCGCAGGATTGCGCTACGCCGATGCGGTCGTCGATGCCCAGCGGCAACGGCTAATCTGCGTGCTGGAAGATCACCGGCAGACGGGGGAAGCGGTGAATGCGATCGCGACAGTCCCCCTATCAGGCGGCTCGCCGAAAGTGCTGGTAAGCGGCAATGACTTTTACTCATCGCCCCGCCTCAGTCCCGATGGCAAGCAGCTCGCCTGGATCACCTGGAACCACCCACAAATGCCCTGGGACGGGACGGAGCTATGGCTTGCTCGTGTCACTGACGACGGCAGTCTGAGCCGCCCGCGCAAGCTGGTTGGCAATGTCAAAGAGTCAGTGTGTCAGCCGCAGTGGTCACCGGCTGGGGCGCTGCACTTTATCAGCGATGCCACTGGCTGGTGGAACTTGTACCGTTGGGAAGGCGAGCGAGGAGAGCCCCTGTTTCCGATGGAGGCCGAATTTGCCGGGCCGCAGTGGAACTTTGGCCAGAGCAGCTACGGCTTTGAAGACAACACCAGCATTCTGTGCACCTACGTTTACCAGGGCATCACCCGGCTGGCCCGGTTTGATACGCTTGCCCGCTCAATGGATGAGCTTGAAATACCCTATTGCGGCATTGGCAGCTTGCAGATAGGCCAGGGATTTGCAGTCTTTTTAGCGGCTAGCACCGACCAGCCAAGTGCCCTGGTTCGACTCGATCTGGCGACGCTGCAAATGACGGAACTGCGCCGGTCAAGCAGCCTCACTATTGATCCGGGCTACCTGTCGGAGCCAGAGGTGATTTCGTTTCCGACAACCGGCGGATTCAACGCTTACGGCATTTACTACCGGCCACATAATAAAGACTACGAAGCGCCGGTTACCGAGCGCCCGCCGCTGCTGGTCAAAAGTCATGGTGGCCCTACTGCCGCTGCCTCTAGCGCGTTCAATCCGGCGATTCAGTACTGGACGAGTCGGGGCTTTGCCGTGCTGGATGTCAATTATGGCGGCAGCACGGGCTACGGTAGGGCTTATCGCAATCGGCTACAGGGCAAGTGGGGCATCGTCGATGTGGATGACTGTGTGAATGGCGCGCGCTATTTGGTAGAGCAAGGTAAAGCAGACGCAGACCGCCTGACCATTGACGGCGGCAGCGCAGGCGGCTACACCACCCTGGCGGCGCTGACTTTTCGCGATGTTTTCAAGGCGGGGGCAAGCTACTACGGGGTGAGCAACATGTCGAGCCTGGCGGAAGAAACGCATAAGTTTGAGTCGCGCTATCTGGATAGCTTGGTGGGGCCGTACCCTCAGGATAAGGCGGTGTATGAAGAGCGATCGCCCATCAACGCGGTCGATCAGCTCTCCTGTCCGATTATCTTCCTACAGGGATCAGAAGATAAAATTGTGCCACCTAACCAGGCCGAAGAGATGGTAGATGCGCTCAAGGAAAAGGGTATTCCAGTCGCCTATTTGCTGTTTGAAGGCGAGCAGCATGGCTTCCGTAAGGCAGAAAACATCAAGCGTGCGCTCGATGCTGAAATCTCCTTTTATTCACAGATATTTGGCTTTGAGCTAGCCGATGAAATTGAACCAGTAGAGATTGTAGGAAAGTAAAAGATGGTTGAAGAGAGCTTTGAGAGTTTGCCGATGGCGGATTCTATGTGGCAGCTAAAGCCCTGGTGGTGTCAGCCCTGGTCGATTGTGCTCACCGGGCTGCTGGTTCCAACTGGCTCCTGGCTGTTGTTGCATCGGCTGTGGATTACCCTCCCTGCGGCGGGGGTAATTGTTGTGTGGTGGGTGTTATTTTTAGGGCTGGTGCCCGCTCAGTATGCGGCAGCAGTTCGCGCACAGAAAGGAGAGTAATATAGATGGCTGAAACTGAAAACGTATTGGGAACAGCGCTGCAAAGTTGTTGCACCGATCCGATGACGGGCTTTTATCGGGATGGAATTTGCCAGACGGGGCCGCAGGATAGGGGCGTCCATGTGGTGTGTGCTCAGCTCACAGAGGCGTTTTTGAGCTATACGAAAGCTCAGGGCAATGACCTCAGTACGCCTCAGCCCATGTACAGCTTTCCGGGCCTGAAGCCGGGAGACAAATGGTGCCTTTGTGCCGCGCGGTGGCAGGAAGCGCTCGAAGATGGCGTCGCGCCGCCCGTCGTCCTAGAATCGACTCACAAAGCTGCACTGCAATATGTCAGCCTGGAAGACTTGAAGGCAAACGCCGTTTAAGTAGATAGCCATGATCACATTGTAAATAACAGCCGCTAGCAGAACGAATGCTCGATGGTTTTGCACAGCGCTCGATCATCTATCAGCAGCAAAGCACCTAAGGATCGAGGATTAAATAACTTGACCATGTGCGCATGTCTCGCCGCCCTCACCCCAGCCCTCTCCCAGGGGAGAGGGAGCTAGATTTGGCTCCCTTCTCCCCTCGGGAGAAGGGTTGGGGATGAGGGCTCAGGAGTTTCGCATCTTATTAAATCCTTGATCCTAAGCCACGCCATAGCCGGTATAAGGACGTTTATAGGCCGGATGCAAACCCAGGACGATATCTTCCTTTGGAATGCCCATCTCGACCAGCTCTTGGCCTACATCAATATCAGTCGTGTTTTGCTGTAGCCAGATTTTGCCATCTTTGATGTCGAAGTGAAGAACAGTATGATAAATACGGCTCAAATCGCGCCAACCGACGCGCATAAGCTGATAGCGATCACGCACTGTATCGAAAAAAAGCTCGTTTTCGACATCTTTGTTTTGAGTCTTGAACTAGCTATGTCGTTCTAGGAGCGTCTGAACGGAAGCTCGGTAGTGGTCTAGCTTATCCAA
This sequence comes from Phormidesmidales cyanobacterium, assembly GCA_038315915.1. Lineage (GTDB taxonomy): Bacteria > Cyanobacteriota > Cyanobacteriia > Phormidesmidales > Phormidesmidaceae > Phormidesmis. The sequence goes on along the minus strand of JBBQAC010000015.1, from coordinate 25,891 downwards.
TGCACTATTTCCTCCGAAATCGGATTGTAAACAATCAGCATCAGTCGATAGCAGCTACATTGTAAGACTCACCAACTGCTCAAACCGGGCAACAGATTTCTCGACGATGGCAAGACTGTCTTGCCAGAACTGAGGTTGGCTGAGGTCTTTGCTAAGGTGCTGCTGCACCAATTCTTCAGCCGTCATCGTGCCGGTATCGCGCAATAGGGCAGTGTAGCGGTTGTTAAACTGATCGCCATAGGCAGGCTGCTGCGCGTAAATTCCCAGGCTAAAGAGATAGCCAAACAGATAGGGATAGTTGTAAAAGCCCAGGCCAGAGATAGAGAAGTGCAGCTTACTAGCCCAAAAGAGATCGTTGTACTGGCTAAGGCTATCTTCAAACCAGTATTGCCAGCTCTCGTCCATCATTTCGCAGAGCTGCTGAGGCCGTACCGTACCCACTTTTCGCGCTTCCACCAGGCTCTTTTCAAATTCAAAACGCGCCGGAATATTCAACAAATAGACCGCCGCACTTTGCGCATCCTGCCAGGCGATTTCTAACTGCTGAGCAGGCGTGGTTGCTTTGTTCATCAGCGCGTCGCGCACCAGAGTTTCAGCGAAAATGCTAGCCGTTTCAGCTAGCGTCATCGGATAGCGGCTTTCTATTGCCGACAGGTCGCGCATGACCCAGTTGTGCCACGCATGACCCAGCTCATGCGCCAGGATGATGACGTTATTCATCGTACCTTCGTAGGTGAGGAAGATGCGCGGCTCACGAGGGTCGGAGAACTTGGTGCAGTAAGCGCCGGTAGCGCGGTTGGGAGTGGGCTGGCCGTCGATCCAGCCTTTTTGCGCCATCATGGTGGCGAATTCGCCCATTTCGGGGGTGAGCTGGGTAAAGGCATCGGAGATGAGAGCGATCGCTTCATCAAACCCAATCACCTCGTCCTTGCCCGCAGCAGGCGCAGGAGCCATCGTGTCCCAGGGATTCATCTGCGACTGTCCCAACGCCTTGGCCATTGCCGCCATTGCCCGATGCCCGATTTCCCGATTTTGATAGGTGGTATCCATCAGCGCGTCGAGAGTTTCTCTTTCGATCCGGCTCTGGTGACAGCTTTTGTCCAGGTAGTGGAGGGTGCGATGACGGGAACGCTTCTGAGTTTCCTCCAAGCGCCAGCCGTTAATCGCATTCAGCCCAGCAGCGACGGCAGCTTGATGACCGCTCTAGGCATCACGAATGCCTTCCCAAGCGGCCTGTCGGGTAGCCGATTTTGGGTGGCTGAGCAGATTAGCGGCTTGAGCGAGTCCCATAGACTCGCCCTCAATGTCGCACTTTAAGCTGCCTGCCAACTCGCTGTAGAGATTGCCCCAGGCGTGGAGCCCGTTGGTGGCAAGGCCGGTGATGAGCTGTTCTTCAGCGACGCTGAGCAACTGGTCTTTGAGCTTGCGGCTGTGGTGAATGGAAAAGGCGGATTCAGCCAGATCAGGGGTAGAAAGGAGTGCCATAATGAAGGCGTCGCTGGCCCGCAGAAGAAACACGTTGTAAGGCGTCAGAGCTTCTGAAAGGTCAGCGCTGAGCTTTTGCAGAATGGGCATCCAGGCGTTGGCGCTGGCGTCTTGCGTATCGGTGCTGAGCGCGGTGGAAATGTAGGTGCTGACGTTGCCAAGGCGCTTTTGGATATCTTTGCGCTGCTGGTAAATGGCGCTGGCTTGGTCAATTAGAGCAGTAGATTCATCTGAGCTGAGGGTGTCAGCAGTGGCGATCGCAGCAACAAAAGGCATGCAGGCGGTACCGATGCTGGCAACGTCGGCTTTGAGGGTTTCTAGGGTGGTAGCGATCGCCGGATCGTCAGTGCCGCTAAAGAACTGACTGTTGTCCCAAACTTGAGGGAAAGAAGCTGAAGCGGGCGGACGAACGGTAGTTTGCATTGTTTTTTGGTTTGTCAGGTGTCAATTAGAAGCTAAAATTTCGCGGCGAATGCGCTTGAGAATGCCAAGCACCTGGGCGAGTTCATCATCTCGCTCAACCGATAGCGCAAAGGAACGGGCGTATCGGGGCGTGGGCTGATGCGTAAGTTTAACAAAGACAAACTCGCGACCATTCACCAAAAGACCGTAAACTGGCTTGTCTAGGTCTGGCGCACCGAGCATATAAGTAAGGGCTTGGGGTAGCGCCAAGAGTACATCAAACCGCGCGCTCTTGGATTCGGTGACCAATACCCAGAACCGCTGCAAGGCTACTAAAACGTCAATTTTGCCTCTAAAGACAGTCCCGTCATCCTCTGCGGCAACTTCGACTGGCGCTTCTGTTGAAAGGCTAAAAGGTGCCTGATAAAACTCTGCCAAATCTAGCAGTGGAGAGAGCACAACCATTTTGACGGCCTCTTCCGATAGGTTTCTAAGCTGTGCCAGGTTCGCGTAGTTCTGCTGAACGCGTGCTAGCTGCTGCTGCTCAAATTCTGACAGGGGGGGAAATTCTTCCTGCCACTCGTCGAAGAAAGCTGGGTAAGGCACCCTTTGCAAGTCAAACATGTCCTGTAGCGTTTCTAAGCTAATTTCTTTGATTTGGGCAGTTTGAACCATGATTTTCACCAGGGAATTCAGTAAGTTAAACCGGAACAGGGTGGCTTGTCGGTGAAGCAGGCAGCATACACAATGGTATCGGCTAATCACCCGACTCACACGAATCGCCAAGCTATGAGTAGTTTAATCGGTAAGCCCTTGCAAGGGGGTAAATACAAGCTGGAGAAGGTGCTGGGCCGGGGTGGATTTGGCCTGACGTTTCGGGCGCATCAGACCTATCTCGACCAGGTGGTGGTGATCAAAACGCTGCATGAGTCGTTTTGGAGCGCGCCCAACCTGAGCGAGCTGCAAAGCCAGTTTCAAGACGAGGCGCGGCGGCTGGCGATGTGCAGCCATCCGAACGTGGTGCGGGTGAGCGACTTTTTTATCGAAGACGGCCTGCCCTACATGGTGATGGACTATATTCCAGGGCGATCGCTCGCCGACATCGTCCTCCCCGAAAATCCGCTACCGGTCAAAGCCGCCGTAGACTACATTCAGCAGATCGGCAAGGCGCTACAGGCCGTTCACAGCAAAGGCTTACTGCACCGCGATGTGAAGCCGCAAAATATTATGATCCATGAGGACGAGGACGAGGCAGTGCTGATTGACTTTGGCATTGCCCGCGAACTGACCCAGAATTCGGTTCAGCCACACACCAACATCGTCTCTGAAGGCTATGCACCGATTGAGCAGTATGAGCGCGAGGCACGTCGTTCTGACGCAACGGATGTGTATGCGCTAGCTGCAACGCTCTATACCTTACTGACAGCTAGAGTCCCGCTAGCCTCGATTCTGCGCACTCGACAAACATTAACGCCTATCAGTGAGCTATGCCCAGGCTTGGATACTGCAATAGTAGAGGCGATCGCTCAGGGTATGGAGATAGAGCTCGACAATCGACCGCAGACAGTCGGGCAATGGCTCGCCTTGCTATCTCCAAGTGTAGCAGCCGACACTTTGCCACCTCCAACTGTACAGAGAAATACCGAAGAGTCAAATTCATCTGAACCACGTTCGGAACCATCAGATGCCGACCCAAGTGCGAACAGAAGAACTTTTACCACGAGGCCATCGCCCAAACCTTCAGCTGAAAATTCTCATAAAAGGCTGCTGTGGCTACTGGTATCTGGCATTGCTATAGTAATTGCATATTCCTTCGTCCACGCCATTTTCGACATCATCAACAACCAACCTGCGGAGGTATTTGATATCTCCAGTCGTGATAGTGTCCTTGACTGTTTTCAGAAAAACGATGAAAGCCTTAGTGTTAGCGTTTCGGCTGAAAAAGGCTTGGCTGGAGGAGAGATGGGCCCGATAGAGAATGCCATTAGCTCGGGCGAGCAGATCCTTACTAAAGAAGAAAACAATATATCCCAGAAAGCAAAGAATCGTGCCGATGATCTTAAAGACTTTGAAGCGTACAAAACCGTCGGATCAAGATATTACTCGATTGGAGAATATCGTGAAGCCTCGGAGAACTTTGAGAGAGCTAGGAAGGTGTATAAAAATTCTCCAGAAAATTTTATCTACTTGAACAACTCTTTAGCAGAAGGGCAAGGACGCACCTACGATTTAGCCGTAGCAGTTCCGCTGGGAAACGGCGAGAGTGGCTCACAGTTTGATGCTGCAATGTCAATCCTCAGAGGAGTGGCGCAAGCTCAAGAGGATATTAACAAAGCAGGTGGAATAAACGGAATCAATCTCAAAATAGTCATTGCCAACGATCATCCTAACGGCGTAGCGGGCGTTTCAGAAATTGCTGGCAGCCTAGTCAAGAGTCGGAACATCCTTGGTGTTGTTGGTCATGATTCTAGTCAATCGACAGCGGCAGCTAGAACCATCTATTTTCAAGGAGGCTTGCCGTCAATCTCTCCTACCAGTACTTCCGTAGCACTTCCTCCTGGAAATTCATTGGCTTTTCGCACTGTTCCCAGTGACGATGAAGCCGCAAAAAAGCTAGCTGAGTATGTTGCCTCTGAAGATAACCGCAGGGTAGATAACCGCAGAGTCGCCATTCTCTACGAAGATGATCGGGATGCAGCCTCTACAAGCTACAGCGAATCTGTAAAAGATGCCTTCAAGGCTCATCTTAACGAAGAGACTGCCGATAGTGCATCCGTCAAAGCATTCGATGTTTCTAGCCTAGAGTTCGACGATCAGAGTGCTGTCAGAAACTTCGTCAGGCGACGGATTAGACCAGAGGAGATAGATACGCTCCTGCTAGCACCTGACGTTTCAGATGCTTCCATTTTGAAGGCTTTGGAAATTGCTATCCAAACTCGAAAGGTCTCCGAGGAGATTTTAGTGGTTGGCAGTGACGCGATGTACGATCCTCGGGTGCCGATGTGTGGGGATAGCGTCGAAGAGATGGTTGTCGCTTCTTTCTGGGATATAGACGTTGCTCGCGAAAGTGACTCGTCAATCGTTTCGGATTTCGCTCGTCGAGCGTCGGGGCCTAGCAGCCAAGATTCGCTTTGGAGCGCAGATATCAATTGGCTCAGTGCTATGGCCTACGACGCTGTAAAAGCGTTCTCTACTGCAATGGCGTCGGGGGGATCTGCGCCCAGCCGCTCCAGTATTGCAGAGAGTCTGTCTGCTCCTGGGTTTTCCGTAGAGGGAGCTACAGGTGTTGTCGAATTCGATCAGGCGGGCAACCGAGCGGGGAGCGTTCAACTGGTCGAGGTCTCGGCAACGAATGACAGCAGTCAAAAATACGATTTCGCACCTGTCAGCCTCGATTAGCGACCAAACTGGAACAGGGCGGCTTGCCGACGAGGAAGCAAGGATACACAATGGGAGCGACTATTCGAGCGCGGTATTATTATCCATGAGTAGTTTGATCGGCAAGCCCCTGCAAGGCGGTAAATACAAGTTAGAGAAGTTACTGGGCCGAGGGGGATTTGGCCTGACGTTTCGGGCGCATCAGACTTACTTAGATCAGGTGGTGGTGATTAAAACGCTGCATGAGTCGTTTTGGAGCGCGCCCAACCTGAGCGAGCTGCAAAGTCAGTTTCAAGACGAGGCGCGGCGGCTGGCGATGTGCAGCCATCCGAACGTGGTGCGGGTGAGCGACTTTTTTATCGAAGACGGCCTGCCCTACATGGTGATGGACTACATTCCAGGGCGATCGCTCGCCGACATCGTCCTCCCCGAAAACCCGCTGCCGGTCAAAGCCGCCGTAGACTACATCCAGCAGATCGGCAAAGCGCTACAGGCCATCCACAGCAAGGGCTTACTCCACCGCGATGTGAAGCCGCAGAATATCATGATCCATCAGCTCACGGGCGAGGCGGTGCTGATTGACTTTGGCATTGCCCGCGAGCTAACCCGAAATCCGGCACAGACCCATACCAGCATTGTTTCTGAAGGCTACGCGCCAATTGAGCAGTATTTGCCCAGGGCCCATCGCTCGGCGGCGACTGATATTTACGGACTGGCCGCGACGCTGTATACCCTGCTGACGGCGCAGGTGCCGGTCGCTTCTGTGTTGCGCGATCGCACCCCAATGCCGTCAATCCAGCAGCTCCGGCCCGATATCAGACCAGAAATGGCACAGGCAATAGCCCAGGGCATGGCGATAGAACTCAAAGATCGGCCTCAGTCGGTGGGGCGGTGGCTCAGCCTGCTGACCGAACGCTCAGGCACAGGATTGTTTGGCCGAACGCAAAAGCAAGGCGAATGGGTCGCGCCGAGTCCGGCTGGCATTTCAGAAATGCCGACTCAGGTGGTGACACCCGGCTATCGTTCTAGTCCCGAGGCGACGACGAATAATCAGACGGTGGCTGTACCGGTACCGGCTGGATATAGCGAGCAATTCCCTCGGCAGGCTACGCCATCGCCCACAAAAGCGGCCAATCGAGCAATGGCTCGACCTCAAAAGCAAGGCATGGGTTGCGGGACGCTGCTAGCCATATTAGTGATTGGCGCTTTGGCGGGGGCTGGCTTTTTTATCTATGAGCAGCTAACCCAAGAACCGGCAACTTCTCCTGAGCTGGATTTGCCTATCCCAGATACGTCTGTAGAGGAGCCGATTGAACCGGCTGTACAGGAACCCGAGGAAATAGAACCGCCCGTTGTAGAACCAGAACCAGACGATGAACCGCCAGTGGAAACCGTGCCGCTTGAGCCTGAGGAGAAGCCCAAAAAGCCCAAAGAGACTGACCCCCCGCTGCTGCTAGATGACAGCGGCAACCCGGACAACGCGCAGCCAGGAGATACCGGCGAGATTGTGCCTGTTCCCGGCTTTCCGCCTGGGGCTTCAGAAAATGAAATCCGCGATCGCTTAGGCGAACCGACCCGAGAGTCTTCCACTGACGGCTTCGACACCAGATTTTATAACCTGGTGCCCAATCGGGTGACGCTAGCCTATGCCTATGACCAGGGCTCAAATCAGGTGCGACAGTCAGAAGCCGCTTTTTCTCCTGCCACCGACCGGCTGGTGATGCGCACAACGCTGGTAGGAATGCTGGACGGGCGCTCCAGTAAAAAAATAGAAGAAGGGCTGGAGAAAGTCAGGAAAGGGGAGCGCGATCGTTTTGAATTTAAAAAACAAGGATTCGAAGGTTCAATCGAGCGCAATAACAACGGCTATGTCCATATTTATGTGCAAGGGTGAAGGCTTGAGGGGCTTGAGCATTCACAACTTAGGCAGAGGGAGAACAGGAAGCGAGTGCTATACACTTTAATCGGTTCGACTTCGCGCAGAGGCACTTCCTGATGGCTACAGTTCAGCAATGGCACGCCCTTGATATTGACGAGGCGCTCGCCGAACTGAACGCGGAAACGGCAGGATTATCTTCTTCAGAAGCCGAACGGCGGTTAGCAGAGTACGGTACCAACGAGCTGAAAGAAACCGGCGGGCGCAGTCGCTGGCAAATTTTGCTCGACCAGTTTGCCGATGTCATGCTGCTGATGCTGATTGGCGTCGCTGTGGTGGCGGCTGTGCTGGATATTCGAGCCGGAAAGTTCCCCAAAGATGCGATCGCCATCTCCGCTATTGTCTTACTCAACGCTGTGCTGGGCTACCTGCAAGAAAGCCGCGCCGAAAAGGCACTCGCCGGACTCAAAGTTCTCTCCGCGCCGAACGTTCAGGTGATTCGCGACAATCAAAGACAGCAGATCCCGGCCAAAGACCTCGTACCCGGTGACGTTGTTCTCCTCGAAGCAGGCGATCAGGTCGCCGCCGACGGACGGCTGATAGAAGCGGCAACCTTACAGGCGAGAGAATCCGCGCTGACGGGTGAGGCCACAGGCGTCGAAAAACGTGCAAAAGAAAAGCTATCGCCTGATATTGCGCTAGCGGATCGTAAAAACTTAGTCTTCCAGGGCACGGAGATTGTGCACGGGCGCGGCAAAATGCTGGTCACGCGCACCGGCATGGAAACTGAGCTGGGTCGGATTGCCGACATGATCCAGTCGGTGTCGGTACTGGCAACGCCTTTACAGCGGCGGCTGAAGCAGTTGGGCAATACGCTGGTGATTGGCTCATTAACGCTGGTTACTATAGTCGTAGTCGGTGGCGTTTTGGCCTCAGGCTGGTCGGCCTTTGAAGATTTGCTAACCGTGTCGCTGAGTATGGCAGTGGCAGTAGTGCCCGAGGGCTTGCCAGCGGTGATTACGGTGTCGCTGGCCATTGGCACTCAGCGCATGGTGAAGCGGCAGGCGTTAATCCGCCGGTTGCCAGCGGTTGAAACCTTAGGATCGGTCACGACCATTTGCTCGGATAAAACTGGGACGCTGACGCAGAACAAAATGGTGGTGCAGTCGGTACATATCGCTGGATTGCCGTTTGAGCAAGACGTGCAGGTGAGCGGTGAGGGCTATGCCCCCGAAGGAGAGTTTCGGCTGGGGGAGAAAGCGATCGCCCCCCTCGAAAAGCCCACGCTGGCCTTATTGCTAATGGACTGCGCCCTGTGCAATGACGCCGCCCTGCAAACAGAAGACGATCCTGGCGGAGAGCGGCAGTGGGCAATTGTCGGTGACCCGACAGAAGGGGCGCTGGTGACGCTGGCAGCAAAAGCAGGGCTAGAAAAAAGTCAGTTAGAAAATGACTTTCCCCGGCAGGACGAATTTCCGTTTTCCTCTGAGCGCAAGCGCATGAGTGTTGTTTTGGAAGTGCCCCAAAACAATCAACTGGGGATTGATACGCCCTATGTTGTGTTTGCCAAAGGGTCGGCTGAAATGCTGTTGGACTGCTGCAATCGAACAGGTAGCGGCGGACAATCGCTTTCGCCAGAAAACAGAGAAGAGATTCTTAAGAAGACTGAAGCGCTCGCTGCGCAAGGTGAGCGGGTGTTGGGGTTTGCCTACAAGCCGCTGAATAATTTGGACAATTTGACTGAAGATGCAGTTGAACAAGATCTCATTTGGCTGGGGCTGACGGCCATGATCGACGCGCCGCGCCCGGAAGTGAGAGAGGCCGTGAAGCGCTGCTTGAAGGCAGGGATTCGGCCCGTGATGATTACGGGCGACCATCCGCTCACGGCGAGGGCGCTAGCAGTCGATTTGGGTATGGTCGAGGGTGATTGTGAAGCAGTGACTGGCCAGAAAATAGAGGCGATGAGTCAGGCCGAGCTAGAGTCCATAGTCGAGTCGGTGAGCGTGTACGCGCGAGTGTCGCCGGAGCACAAGCTGCGGATTGTTCAGGCTCTGCAAGCAAAAAAGCAGGTCGTGGCGATGACTGGAGACGGTGTGAACGACGCCCCCGCCCTCAAGCAGGCAGACATTGGCGTAGCGATGGGCATTACCGGCACCGACGTGAGCAAAGAAGCCAGCGATATGGTGCTGCTGGACGACAACTTCGCTTCGATTGTGTCGGCCACCGAAGAAGGACGCGTGGTGTACAGCAACATTCGCCGCTTTGTAAAGTACATTCTCGGTTCAAACATTGGCGAAGTGATTACCATTGCCCTCTCTCCCCTTTTGCTGCCGATTGTGGCGGTACCGCTGACGCCCCTGCAAATTCTCTGGATGAACCTGGTTACGGACGGCTTTCCGGCGCTAGCGCTGGCAATGGAGCCGCCGGAGCCCAATATGATGAGCCGCCCGCCTCACGACCCCAAAGAAAGCATCTTTGCCCGAGGGCTGGGCTGGTACATGCTGCGCATTGGCATCGTGTTTGCGATTTTGGCCATTTCGCTGATGCTGTGGGCCTACGGCTACACGCAGAATACGCCTGGGAATCCTGAGCGCTGGAAGACGATGGTCTTCACCATGCTGTGTCTGTCGCAAATGGGACATGCGATCGCCGTTCGCTCCGACCGCCACTTAGCTGTGGAAATGTCTCAGTTCTCCAATCCCTATGTCCTGCTAGCGGTGGTGGTGACCACAATATTGCAGCTACTGCTCATTTACCTACCGCCCCTGCGAAACTTCTTCGGCACCCACTACCTTTCACCCACTGAGCTGATGGTATGTGTGGGCTTTAGCCTGTTACTATTCGTGTGGATTGAGCTAGAGAAGCTATTTATTCGAGCCAGAACAGCGGCAAAGTGAACGTTACGAAGCCTACCAACAGTCGTAAAAACACTGAATCTGGCTTTACGATTTCAGTAGAACTTGTGTATTAATCGCTTAGCTTGTGAACAATCACAGGGGATAGCTAAAATTTTCCCTTAAGATGTAACCGTTGTCTGATTGCCTGCTATGAAGTCTCGAATACCCGATCCGTATCGCTATAGACCTGTGCCGACGCGGCGCGACCGTGCCAGAACTGGGCGATCGCCTATTTTTCGAGCTTTGCAGCTAGTCGCCATCTCCGCGACTGGCGGCGCGGTCATCGTCGCGGGCTTAGCCGGACTGGCCTTTTTGCGGTCGGGCAGTCGGTTTCTTACTGGGGTGAAAATGGCCCTGACACCGCAGCCGCCCGAAGAAACCGTCGATGTGCGCACGGTCGTGGTTAAGCAGGTGCGCAACGTCAGCGAGCTGACCACCGCTGTATTCACAATGGAGGCAGTAGTGCCTGCGCAGAGCGATCGCAAGCTGGGCGAATACACCATCGGCAAAACCAACCTGCTCTACATTGCCTACGGTGAGACCCGCGCCGGGGTAGACCTGAGCGCACTCAAAGCAACAGACGTCAGCACCTCCGATGCAGGCAAGCGGGTCAAGCTAGTGCTGCCCCCACCCAAACTATTCGATACCAAAATAGACGTTGAGCGCTCCAACGTATACGATTACAGCCGAGGATTTTTGAACCTGGGGCCAGACCGAGCCCCCGAGTTACAGGCCGCTGCCGAGAAGGAAGCCGTGCGAGAGATTGAGCAGGCTGCCTGTGATCAAGATATCTTAGCCCAGGCCAATGACCGCGCTGAACTGGTCGTCAGTCAGCTTCTTCAGAGCACCGGCTTTGAAGAAGTCATCGTTGAAACCTCTCCCAGCACTAGCGCCGACTGCAAAGCGCAAAGCTAAAAAAATCCCCTCCAGCACCAATCGCTAGAGGGGAAATAGCACAAGACATCGAACTAACTGAGAAGTTGCACAAGCGTTTAACTGAATAGAACGGATGGTCACTCTATTGCTTTCGCACTTTGCTTAACTGCACCCTGACCTGTGCAAAAGCAATAGAGGCCAACAAACGGTTATCAACTGTCAAACCGTTTGCCATAAACAGGCGACCTTAAAATCACCATAAACTACTGAACCGGCGCTGCCGTATCCATGTCAGCGTTGGCTTCAGGTGCAGGCGGCAACATCACCCGATCAATCACATGGATGACGCCGTTGCTAGCTTCTATATCCGCCAGCAGAACATTGGCGTTGTTGACTGTTACATTCTCATCAACTTCATCGATGGCGATCGCCAAGTCACTGCCTTCGACTGTGGTCACGCTGCCAGTTTCTAAATCGCTCGAAAGGACAGCCCCAGGAACAACGTGGTAGGAAAGGATCTGCACCAGCAGATCTTTATTCTCAGGCAGCAGAAGCTGATCGACTGAACCGGCGGGGAGTGCTGCAAACGCCTCATCGGTCGGTGCAAAGACGGTGTAGGGGCCTTCACTACCCAGGATTTCGGTCAGGTCGGCGGCGGACAAAGCAGCGGCCAGAGTATTGAAAGAATCGCTGCTGCTCGTGAGTTCGGCGATCGTGAAGTCAGCAGTGTCCACTTCGGGTTCAGCCGCTTCAACAGCCTCATCTTCCATTGGCTCGACGGCTTCGATATCCTCATCTTCCATCGGCTCGATAGCTTCGATAGAGTCGTCTTCCATCGGCTCTTCGACGACGGGAACCTCCTCAACCGACTCTCCAGCGACGGGGGCTGGGATAGATTCGGTGGCGGTGCGGTCTATTCGTGATTCCGGTGGCAGCGTTTCCAGCAGTCCGCCGAGCGTAGGTGCTTCCTGAGCAACGCTAGGGAGTGCCATAAACATACCGGCACTGCTGGCAAACAGACCAGCTATAAAGCTTTTGATAAAGCGGGGCTTAACTTGCATACAACCTCTTAAATCTTTGTGCACTGTCTTGATGTTGGTGAGCAGCTGTCGACCTGAAATAGGTACACCCGCTACGTCACTTCACTTAATTTCGTAAAGGGTTAACTAAAGTTCATTAAGCTTCCATAAAGTTTATCCGAGAATTTACCAAATGAATTGCTCACAAATAGGTAGATGCCTATTTTCAGCAAAGGCGTCAAGATAAAGTCGCTCCGCAAAATCGGGCTAAAAATCGGGCTAGTGGGTACCTGCCTGATGAAGGCTAAGCCCTGGGTATAAAAGCGATGTAGCACCCGTATTTTTACGGAGTAATTGGTCTACACAATAAGGAGAAGTTCGCATGTTAGAACTGCATCAGTTTGAGGCGTCTCACTACAGTGAAAAGGTACGGCTGGTCTTGGATTACAAGCAATTGCCCTATCGGACTATTGAAGTTACCCCAGGCATAGGCCAGATAGATCTCTATAGACTGTCGGGTCAGCGGCAGGTGCCAGTGCTGAAAGACGGTGACGAGGTGATTTCTGATTCGACGGCGATCGCCCGCTACCTGGACAAGCAATATCCTGAGCGACCGCTGATTCCATCCGATCCTAAGCAAAAGGGGCTATGCCTGCTGATGGAGGCATGGGCAGATGAATCTATCGGCCTGAACGCCCGCAAAGTGATGATTGGCGCATTTAACCAGCACCCCAACTTTCGGACGGCGCTACTGCCCATTTCTACTCCGGAACTTATCAAAAACGCGGTCGGTGCGGTGCCCGGTGATGTCCTTAAGCTATTAGGCACTGGTGTTGGCTTTGGTCCCGATGCGGTTAAGTCAGCAACTGAAATTTTGCGCCAGGATCTCGAAGCGCTTTGTCTGATTTTGTCGACGCAGCCCTACCTCTGTGGCGATCAGCCAACGCTGGCTGACTTTGCCGTGGCCGGACTGTCTATGTATCTCAAGTTTCCAGCCGCAATTTACGTCGATTTGCCAGTAGGCATCTGCGATAAAGGCGTGCCCGGTCTGTCAGATGACCCCGCCTTTAGCCCCTTTTGGCTCTGGCGCGATCAGCTCTATGCTGATTTTCGCAAGCTGCGTAGCGTTGGCCCTACAGCCGGTGCGCCCACAACTGGGCCGGTAGCCATCGGGATCGACTGACCGTGCCAGAAGATTACCCTTCTAGCAGCGAGTGGGGGCAGCTATCGGGTAGGGTGGGCATGGCCTGATTACGGCCCTGATGTTTGGGGGGTATCGAGATGAGTGCGATCGCAGCTCGGCTGACTGAGGTTTTAGGTACCGGCCAAAACTCGTCTGGAGGTTTGCCTTGGGCGGCGATCGCGCCCATCCAACAGCAGCAGATCATGGCAGCCCTGGCGACTGAGCAACCGCCTGACTACCTGGCACTGCCCGACACGAGTGCAAAGCTATCTCAGGTGATGGCGCTAGCGGCTGAAAACGGCTGGCGAGTGCTGACCATGGGGCAGGGCAGCAAGCTGAGTTGGGGCGGCTTAGCTGAAGGAATTGATCTGGTTGTGAGCACGGCTCGGCTCAATCGGGTGATAGACCATGCGGTCGGTGACTTCACCGTGACGGTAGAACCTGGGCTAAAGGTGGCCGATTTGCAGCAAAAGCTGGCCGCTGAGGGTCAGTTTTTAGCTGTTGACCCGGCATTTTCTGACCAAGCAACGGTGGGCGGAATCGTCGCGACGGCGGATACGGGCTCGCTCAGGCAGCGCTATGGGGGGCTGCGAGACATGCTGATTGGTGTGCAATTTGTGCGCTATGACGGTGAGGTCGCTAAGGCGGGTGGCCGAGTGGTGAAGAATGTAGCAGGCTATGACCTGATGAAGCTAATGACGGGCGCTTACGGCAGCTTGGGCATTTTGAGCGAGCTGACGTTTCGGCTGTACCCCATACAGAGAAATTCACACACGTTAATTTTGACCGGTGGAGTAGATGCTATTGAACAAGCAGCGGCAGAAACACGGCTGTCGGGGCTGACCCCAGTGGCTTTAGATATTTTGTCTGCTAGCTTGACCCGTGCGCTCAACAGTGGAAATCAGCCTGCCCTTGTCGCCAGATTTCAAGGCATTGCCGCTGGTGTAGCAGAGCAGGTAGAAAGGCTGCAAAAAATTGCTGCTACTCACAGTCTGAGCGCTCAGCAGCGAGTGGGAAAGGAGGACGACGTCTTTTGGCAGCAAATAGCAGCGCTGCTCAAGCCCGCTCAGATAATTTGCAAAGTGGGCCTGTTGCCCAGCGCGATTCCGGCTTTGTTGACACTGTTGGAAACAGTCGCCCCCGACGGACAAGCAAAGCTACACGGCAGTAGCGGTCTGGGCTGGGTGCAGCTAGAAGCGAGAGAAGATTGGGCCGATAGGTTGAAGAAAGTGCGATCGCACTGTCAAGACAACGGCGGCTTTTTGACGCTTCTACAAGCGCCCAAATCACTCAAGCAAGCGGTGGAAGTATGGGGCTACAGCGGCAATGCTCTGAGCGTAATGCGCGAGATTAAGCAAAAGTTTGACCCGGCGCGATCACTGAGTCCCGGTAGATTTGTCGGCGGGCTATGACCCAATCTGCTCAGACGCTTCTCCTTCTCAATGCTTCTCCTTCTCAAGGCATAGAGAAAACCTACCCATAGCCATAAAAAAACACTGTAATCCAGATTACAAAGAAAAACGATCCGCCTAGCTATTACGATCAAAGATGACCCAAAAACTAAGTAGGAGATTTTTCTCTATGAGCATGACTTTTAAGGTGCCTTCGATCAAATGCGAAGGCTGCGGAGATAGCATTACCAAAGAGATTAAAGTTCACGACGATCAGGCGGCTGTGAAAGTGGATGTTCAAAATAAGACGGTAGAAGTCGATTCAGAGATGTCTGAAGACTCGGTGAAGCAAGCGATTGAAATCGCAGGACATGAGATTGCATGAGTCCGCTGGGACAATAGCCTTTTAAAATTCCAGTTGAGTGCACAAGCTAATCGAGAGTACGGATGTCATTACGCCAGTGGATGTGGCTGAGTTTGCTGGCTTTTTTATGGGGCAGTGCGTTCATCCTGATGGAGGTAGCGCTGCCTACATTTTCTCCGGTTTGGATTGTGACCGGTCGAATGGGCGTAGCTGCCATTGTGCTCAACGGCGTACTGTACTGCCAGCGATCGCACTGGTCGAAGCTGATGGCCTTGCCGCGATCGCTCTGGCTAAAGTGCGGTGCCCTCAGCTTGATCAACAACTTGATACCCTTCGGCCTGGTGGTTTGGGGGCAGCAACATATCACGGCTAGTCTGGCCTCTATCTTGATTGCGACCGCGCCCTTATTTACCGTAGTGCTGGCAGTTTTTTGGGAAAAAGAACGGCTGACGCGAACGAGAGGGGCAGGCATTATCTTAGGGTTCTCCGGCGTGGTGGTGCTGATTGGGCCTGAAGTATTGCGCGGCTTTAACTTGAGCGGGCTGGGCGAGATCGCGCTCCTGGTAGCTGCCCTGGCCTATTCACTGTCGGGCTTTGCTGGCAGACGCTTCAGGCATGTCCCGGCGCAGCTAGTCACGACTATGACAGTCACCACCGGAGCCTTGATTACGGTGCCAGTGGCCCTGGTGTGGGGAGAACCGCTAGCGATTGAGAGTCAGTGGCTGGGCGGATTAGCCGTCATAGCGTTGGGCGTATTTCCCACGGCGATCGCCTATCTTATTTACTTTAATTTGCTTGCCGAAGCCGGTGTCGTCAAAACGTCTCTGGTGTCTTTTCTGGTGCCGTTGAGCGCGCTTGTATTGGGGACGCTTTTTTTGAACGAACGCTTAGATGGGCCAGCGATCGCAGGGATGACCTTAATCTTGTCAGGGCTGGTCGTCATCGACGGGCGATTGTTGAAAAGGCTGGGGGCGTAGGCATTTGCGCTCATTTGCCCTGCGCTAGTGATCCGTTTCCAACCTCCAAACAGGCCAAATAGTACTATGCCTAAAAACATCATGGTCAAATGCCCCCAGTGTCAGCGGGTTTATATTGACTGGTACACCCCAGCTATCAATCCCCATGCAGAGCAGGGGCCGAGCACCGTTTGTTCCAAGTGCGGCCACCGCTCCCGGCTGAGTGACCTGAGCGAGCAAAACGGCGTCTTACAGAAATCGGACTAAAGTGGCCAGATTTATCTGTCGGTCTCTGTCTCTTTCACATCTGTCTCCTTTACAGCGGACAAACCCCGTCAATATGGGCTATGTCCCCTTGAATAACTGCCGTCAAAATCTGCCAGGACTCCACCAGCCTGGGGCCGGGCCGGTTGAAATATTGATTGCCATCAGTAATATATACCCGATTGTTTTTGACCGCTTTTAGCTGAGTCCATTCGGCTCGGCGGGCCATCTCTGCGGTGGCTTGACGGGTCTGTGCCAGGTCATAGCCGCAGGGCATCACTACGATAATGTCCGGGTCAGCGCCTATCAGGTCGTCCCAGCTGATCCAGTCCGAATGAGCCCCGGCTTTACCCAAACAATCGGTTCCCCCTGCTAATGTCACCAGTTCAGGCACCCAGTTGCCCGCTGCCATCAGGGGGTCAGTCCACTCAATGCAGGCGACCGTTGGACGCGAATTAACCGTTTCTACCGGCTGTAGCCGCGCCTTGACTTGCTCAACTATTGCCCTTGACGCCGCTAAGCTTTCGGCTGAATCGGCTAAAGCGATCGCTACTCGGCCCATGTCCGACCACACATCAGCCAGGCACTGAGGCTGTAGTGACACCACCTGAATCGCCTCAGCCTGGGCAGATACCAGCGTCGCAACGGCTGCCTCTACATCGCTGAGGCTAACCGCGCAAACCTCACACTGGGCCTGCGTGATGATGTGAGTTGGCTGCAACGCTGCCAGCAGGTCAGTCTTTACCCGGTACACGCTCAGCGCCGAGGCCAATAGATCGCTCACGCGCTCGTGGATTTCACCGCTGCTGCCGACCGGGTCAAACTTAGGCTCTGTGCAAATAGGGAGATCGAGAACGGCCTTAGGAAAGTCGCATTCGTGCGATCGCCCCACCAAATACTGTCCGTAGCCGAGCTGAGCTACAATCTCAGTCGCACTTGGAACCAAAGAAACAATGCGTAAATTAGCCGCGCCCATACTGCCCTCTCGATAGAAACTACTTCCCATACCAGTTTACAAACAGCCTCGGGGCACAATGAGCCTAGCTATTGTACGTTAGCCTCCTTTTTATGCACGCTACCGCGCCCCAAAAGTCGCTGCCTGAACCCGCTCTAACAAAAGGTAGTCAGTCCGCATTAAGCATTGACGCTACCCTCTGCGACCTGCCGCTCTACACGTTTTCAACCACGGCTGATTGCGCAGTTCAGGCGCTGATGAATTGCTTTATTCGGATGCCTGACTTGCCGGGGGCAATTATTCTCGACGTGGGTCGCATTAGCGTTTTATCGCGTCAGCAGTTTTTAGAATGCTGGCTTTACCTGGGGCAAACAGAGACCTTCACCAGCGACTCAATTCGTTGGATGCTCAACCAGTCCAATCGCAAAGCGTTAATCCTTCCAGGCCATACCCCTATTTTGCTCGGCGCGCAGCAAGCCCTCAAGCGGCCATTCGAACAGCAAAATGAACCTATTGTCGTGCAGCGCACCCAGGAACATTACCAGCTACTGGACGCGCGCACCCTGAACGTAGCCAACTGGCAAATTCGCGGCATTGAAACGCAAATTCGCTATGAGCGCCTGCAAATGCAGCTTCTCCAAAGTGAGAAAATGGCTGCGCTCGGTCGCCTGGTCGATGGCGTTGCCCATGAAATACTCGATCCAGTGAGCTTTATCTGGGGGAACTTAAGCTACATTGCCGACTATACCAAACAGCAGTCTGCGCTAATCGCTGCTTACGAGAGCGCTATACCCAATCCGCCGCCCCAAATTCTGGAGCAGCGAGAAGAGATTGAATTTGACTATTTGCGCAGTGACTTGCCAGCCGCGATCGCCAGTGCCCGCAGCGGAGCCCATCGCCTCAGGCAGCTCGCCACCAGCCTGCAAAACTTTTGCCATATTGACGAAGTCCACCCCCGACCGACCGATCTCAATACTTTACTCGACGGTACATTGCGACTACTCAAAAGCCGTTTGGTAACGCCTATCAGTATTGAGTGCTCCTACGGAAAACTGCCGCCAGTGCCCTGCTTCCCAGGCCAGCTCAGCCAGGTATTTATGAACATATTTATCAATGCCATCGACGCGCTGCTAGATCAAAGCCAGCCAGAAGACTATATTTCGGGAGATTTTGATCCATCCCCTGCAAAAGATCCGCTGATTACGGTGACGACCTGTATTCTGGCCGATAAAGATGCGCCGACCGCCGATCCTACCGAGTCTCGCTGGGTCTCTATTATTATTACGGACAACGGGTCTGGACTGCTGCCAAACACCAAAGCGCAAATCCTTAGCTCTTTTTCTACAGAAAGCCGCTCGCGCAAAGAAACCGGTCTAGCGATGAGCTACCAAATTGTCACTGCCAAACACGGCGGCAGATTCTGGCTGCGGTCTTTTCATGAATGTGAGCAAGACTTATCTCAGAGCGATGGCGTAGCCTTCCAGGAGAATCGCACCCCCACCGGTACCGAGTTTGAGATATTGTTACCGCTGACGTCGGCTGAACCGATCTGAGCATAGCGCTAAGAGAAAATGTCTCAGCAAGCGCTAGGCTTCGCCTGTAATTGACAGCTCACTGACCCAAACGCGCGGGCAAATACCGCCAACAGTCACTTCGGCCTCCGGTTCAAGATGCAAAATGCTGTTGAGCATTTTTTTGAAGTCGCCCGCTACCGTAGCGGATTCAACGCTGATGCGCTCCCCATTTTTGAGCAGCCAGCCATCAAACGGTAGAGAAAACGACCCTTGTAGCGCATTCACCCCTGCATGAAGTGCCTGCAAATCGTCGATCAGGACAACACCATCGGCGCTATCGAGCTGGTACGCGCTATCTGCGGCTTCACCCGCAGCGATGACTAGATAGTTGAGCCCGATACTGACCTTTGCGCCGATGCTGGCATGACCAGTCGGTTCAGCGTTCATTCGCTTAGCGGTACCTGCACTGTGCAAAAAGTTCTTTAAGATGCCGTTCTCGATCAGCGCCAGCCGCCGGGTGGGAGTGCCTTCACCGTCAAAGGTTTCGGCAGAAACGTTTTCAGGATGCAGTTCGTCGTCATACACCGAGAGCAAGGGGCTAGCGACTTGAGTGCCAATGGATTCTGCTGTAGATAGACTGCGATTGTCCAGGATACTTTGGGCGTTGTACATGTTGGAAAAGGCGCTCAGCAGGCTTAGAAACGCCTCTGCCGAAAAGACGACCGGATACTTGCCTGACGCAATCTTCTCATAGTCGAGATGGCTGATGGTCTTCTCGGCGGCTTCTTTGGTGCAGCCCTCTACATCGAGCTGAGAAAGACCGTTTTTGAAGCGCATAGCCCCGGCTGCTCTAGGCTTACGGCCTTCCTGCTCGGTTTTACCGTAGAGATAAATCGACGCATAGGAGCGTTCTTCGCTGCGCAGTGCGCCGTCGCTGTTGAGGTAAAAGCGTTCGATTTCTCTTTGGGCGATGCCGTTGTAGGGGACAGAAGCAATAGCATCGTGCGCTTCTAGCACCCCTTTTTCAGCGCCGACCAGCGTTTGAATCAAATCAGTCACGGGCGCAGGCGCTGCCTTTTCAAAATCTACCTTCACCGTAGGCGCAGTGGCCTGAGGACTAAAGTCGGGCGCATTCTCTTTGACGCCAAAGGCACTCGCTTCATAAGCAGTTTTCAGGGCCATTTCCAAACCCGTCTCACCCACGTCGGTAGTAGAGGTGACCCCAATTTGATTGTCTTCATTCCACACGCGCACGATTACGCTGGAACGGTTGGAAGCTTTTACCTGCTTAGGTTCGCCCTTGTCTACCTGGACGCTGGTTTCATCGACGGAAGAGCCGTAGATGTCGTATTTGGCAATGCTGAGCTTGTGGGCGATCGCCTCAGCCTGTTTTGCAATGGTTTGAATATTAGACATAAAAATTGAAGCGAGGATTGTTTGCTAATGAACTGAAATTACCGACCACCGACAGTGATGTCATCCACTCGAATATGAGGCTGACCGACCGTCACGTAAATGCTGCCGCTGACCGAACCGCAGAATCCCGGTGCCAGGCTAATGTCGTTAGAGCACATCGAAATTTTGTTCATAATGCCAGTCGCTTCGCCGATTAGCGTCGCCCCTTTCAATGGCTTGGTGATCTTGCCATTTTCAATCAGGTAAGCTTCATCCACCGCGAAGTTAAATTGACCAGTTGGCCCAACGCTGCCGCCGCCCATCTTTTTGCAGTAGATTCCCTTATCTACCGAAGCAAACAGCTCTTCGACAGTATGATTGCCAGGTGCAATATAGGTATTACGCATCCGCGAAGCTGCCGCGTGAGTGTACCCCTGACGACGACCGCTGCCTGTACGCGGCTGACCCGTGCGCATTTCGCCCGCCCGGTCAGAAATAAAGTTCTTCAGAATGCCATTTTCAATCAGCAGCGTCCGCTGTACCGGCATTCCTTCATCATCCATATCAATGGTGCCAAAGGCTTCCGAAGAGAGACCTTCATCCCAGGCAGTGAGGCTTTCGTGCGCCACTTTCTGCCCTTTCTTGTGCATAAAGGGTGTCGTTTCCCGCTCAATTTGCGTGGTCTCCAGCAGGTGGCCGCAGGCTTCGTGGAATATCACTCCGCCAAAGTGGTTGGCCATGATAATCGGATAGTTGCCTGACTCTACATAATCGGCGTACAGCATTTTTCCGGCAGACTCAGCCACTTTTTCAGCGGTCTGCTCGTAGTCCCAGGCGGTCAAAAAGCTAGGGTCGCCCGTATTGCCCAAGCGCTCACTAATCGAAGAGCGGTGCTCACCATCGGCGCACAGCAGGTTATAGCCGACCGACTGAGTCAGGCGAATATCGCGGGCAAAGGTACCGTCGCTCGAAGCGACCAGCACTTCCTGCCAGTCCCGGAAGTAGGCGGCGCGGCGGGCCTGAGCGTGTTTGGCTTTCTTTGCCAGGGCCGCATTCGCTTCGAGCAGCACTTCTCCCATGGTTTGCATGGAGGTGCAGCTCGCTAGCCAGTTTTCCTTGGCGCGGGTGGTGCCATAGTCGCGTAAGGGCTCCAGGTTGAGTTCTGGAATGTGAGCATGGGGGCCAGGAAGCTCCAGCCCCATAATTGCTAAGCCTTTTTCCAGGGCGGCTTTGAGGCCGTTAAAAGTCAAGTCGTTGGTGCTGACGTAGCAGTCAGAGTTGCCTTTGAAGACCCGCACACCTGCGCCGGAGACCAAGCTGGGCGAAATGCTGGTAATCGCGTCATCTTCGGCCAGGCAGGTAATGTAGTTTTTGCGCTCTAGAAAGAATTCGACGAAGTCTGCGCCGACCGCGCGGCCTAAGCCCAGCAAAGTAGAGAGCGGCGCTTCCCAGGTTTGGTCAAAGCGATCCGGGGTGGACTTGTAGCTCAGGGAGGGAATCTGTTCTAGGCGCAGGGGCTGGTCAAAAATGGCAGCTGTCATACCGGCGGCAGTTCCTTATCAATATTTCCTATTAGCTTAGCAAATGCACTGAATCATGGGCGCTGCCGGTCTGTTCGGTCTTTACGAGTTTCAGGGGAGTCAGCGGCTTTAACGGTAGCTCGAACGGCGGGTGGGTAAAGTAAGCGCGTTAAACCCATCGCGCCGTATCCCTGGATGAAAATCGCCACCTGGAATGTCAATAGTGGGGCGATCGCCGATCGTCTGACAGAACTCCGCACAGAACACGACGCCGACATCGTTGCCATGCAGGAAACAGCAGCGCCTGCAATGCAGTCAGCGTCCTGCTTCTGGTCGGGCGACTTACAGCACAAGGGTGTCGCTATCTCGTCAAAAATCCCCTGCACCCTCGCTAAAGTTGCGGGTGAAACTTCGCCAGCGGTCGGCGTTCGATTTGCCGATTCTGACTTAGGGCCGTTTAACCTGCTGTGCGTATGGGCTAAGCCAGCGCCCTCGTACTTTGCTGACCTCTCTCGAACCTTCGACCTTTACGCCTCCTTTATTCGGGAGCGGCCCACCGTTATTCTTGGAGACTTCAACATGAGCGCTCGTCTGCTGCAAAAGGGGCGAAAGTTCTACCTGCTAAACGCCCGACTCAATCGCGATTTTGACGTTCACTCGGCCTATCACGAATTTACGCACGAGCGCTTCGGGATGGAGGCGATGACTACCCTTTATCATCAATGGGGCGCTGCGGGCTGCTTTCATATTGATTTCATCTATGTTCCAGCTCTTTGGCTACCAAAGCTAAAAACGGTCACAGTCCCTGGCTACAGCAAATTCAGTACCAGCGATCATCGGCCCGTAGTCTGTGACTTTACTTGACGATGTCTCTGCCCACCCGATTTTACGGCGCTATCATCTTTTTTTGACGCCGTTATTCATCAAAACGTCGATCCTAAATTAGGATTTTGTCATAGTCAGACATAGATATTCTCCTGCTCTAAACTCTGGCGTTAGGTTGCGCCTCGCAGCTATCTGTTCGATATGGCCCGCTTAACCATACGCATTACGTCCTCATTAGCGTTTACAGGCACTAGCTCAATATCAGGATACTGCTTCTGAAAAACACGAAATATTTCATCAGCAAAGGCTTGACCAATATTGTCGACATCCTCAAAATCGAGAACCACTGTTTTAAATCGATCAAATCTCACAATCAGTCGCTTTGCTTGTGATCTTGAAATAAGCCTATCGCTGCCGTATTGGGCCAACTTAACAGGCACCACTGTTTTGTTGAACCCATAGTCATCACCAGACGAAAATTGATCAAATATTTTTTTGGCAGTACGAGAGGTGTGATTACTTAGCTTCATCCAGACACCTGTACCTGATGAAACCTGCTTGCGTTCGTGAATCCAGTCTTCCTGTTCGCCAAATTTGTGCGAGAAGTAGATACCACCCGACATGATATCAAAATCATCGAACATTCGAGAAGTAAAGAAGATCCCCTCTCCAGAATGCAGGTTTGGAGCAGTTGTTAATTTTCCCTTAGCTAACTCAAGTACAGAATGGCGTTCATCCAATAATCCTAGCTCTATTTGAATTTTCTTAAAGATACCGATGCCATCGTCAAATAACAGAATTTCTGTGTCAGCTGCTGATTTAGATAGTCGGACACTTATAACACTGCCTTCAGAATGATCTATTGCATTGTTGAACATCTCTGTAAAGCCATAATTCCAAATGGCCATTACATTGTCTGGCATTGCTCCAAGACGAGGCTCTATCTCAGTGCTCCAAATAATATCTTCAGCTAAGTTGGGTACGATCTTAAAATGATCGCTCCACTCTATCAGAGGCTTGATCTTGTAGCGCCTATTTCTCGTTTTTCCCTGTACAGCTAGAGCTTCTTCATCAACCAGTCTTTCTAAGTGCTTATTGATAGCCTGTCGGCTGATGTCAAATTCGGTAGCTGCGACTTGAGCAATACTGTCAGGATACTGCTCCACATTTTTGAGAATGAATGTACGAATTTGCTCTCCCCTAGCCCTTAGTTTAGACATGCTAACTGCTCATGATTGCCGGCCTCTTACTTCAACATTGTCAACTCTTTGTCAGTTATTGTCAACCTTTTAGTGCTAACAGACAAACGGACTGCCCATAAGCAGCAGACATTGAGCATCGGGTTGATGCTATCGATGGCGCGGCAGAGACCTAGTCAAAGTCATCCTTGAGCTGCTGAGAGTCTGATTAAGGGTAATCGAGATGCGCTTGAACGACGTCTGTGAGAGTGCCGCCACTCATTTGCGACCGTGCAGGTTACATTCGATACCCGATCAGGATTCACTTCAGATTGATCAAAGCTAAAAGCATAGAGACGCGGGCATCCTTACTTTATTCGCTGAACTTAAAAGGTTCTGTTAATACCTCTGACCGCCTGATTTCACAGCGCTATCATTTTTTTGCGGCTGTATCCCTTATCCTGCGTCATTCTATGAAACCCTTCTACCAAAAGCTCCGACCGATACTCCTCACCTGTCTCTCACTCGGCGTGGGCTACCTCACTATCAGCGTCACCACTGCCCTACTCTACGGTGTCTGGCTGAGCGGTGAGGGCCATGCTTTGACTTCTCAGTTTTTAGCGTTTGCTGCCGTCAGTGGGCTGGGCTTTTCTACCCTTAGTGGCTACCTCGCGGCGCTCGTTGCTCAGCGGGCTCCCATTGCTCACGCGGCTGGTTTTGCGCTCATGCTGACCTTGCTCTGGGGCGTTTCTACCTTTCTCATGGGGTCGGCAGAGCCGATATTTGTATCGCTGTTGAATATTGCGATCGCCATCACCGGCGTCATGACAGGCGGCTTAATCCGCCTTTTGCAGATGAACGCTCAAGCTCAGAAGACACCTGACGCCCACAGTTTGTAGGTCTTGTTGTAATCGCGGCTGACAATAACTTTGTGAGCTGTTTCAATTTTAGACTCTAGACTTGGAGTCCAAAATAGGTGAGAACCAGATCGCGATCGCCCGTATTCACCACCTCATGTGTCTCGTGCGGAGCCACCGCCACACAGACACCGGGATTCAGTGCGTGAGGCAGGCCATTTATGGTGATCGTTCCCTCACCCGATTCGACGAAAAATACCTCGTGCATATCCGTGTGAGTATGAGCCTGCGCGATTTGACCGGGCTGAAAGCGGGCTTGAGAGAAGTTGGTCAGGTGAGGGACATCGCCCATTCGCAGCATTACCTGCTTGGCGATCGCCGGATTGTGAGAAACCGCCTCAACAGGAAGCCGATCTAGGGCCATTAGCTTCATCCTGGATTTTCCTCACAAAGATGGTGCGATAATCTGTTCAGCCCCTGGCATCGTCATCACCTTAGAGAGCGGCGCAGCATTCGGCACGTCGGGCAGCGTTGTCTGGATCTGAGCGGCGACCTGTACCGTCTTGGCGCTGTAGGTCTGAATCGCCAGCTTGGGATACAGGCCGATGCCGATAATTGGAATCAGCAAACACAGGGCTACAAAAGCTTCGCGTGGCAAAATCTGCCAGGAGCTATCTTTGGGCGGCTTCACTTCACCCACGTCGCCGTAAAAAATCTGGCGCAGCATCGACAGCAAATAAATCGGTGTAAGCACCACACCCACCGCCGCCAGCAGCACAATACCCGCCTTAAAGAAGGTGTTGTAAGCGTCGCTGGTGGCCATTCCCAGAAACACCGTAATTTCGGCAATAAAGCCGCTCATCCCAGGCAGCGCTAAGGAAGCCATTGCTGCGGCTGTAAACAGCGCGAAGGTAACAGGCATCGCCTTGGCCATTCCGCCCATTTTCCCCATAGAGAGAGTGTGTGTGCGCTCGTAAGCCACCCCCGAGAGGAAAAATAGCACTGCTGCTACCAGTCCGTGAGAAATCATTTGCAGCATCGCCCCGCTCATGCCGAGTGAGTTGAACGCGGCTAAGCCCAGCAGCACAAACCCCATGTGCCCAATCGAAGAATAGGCCAGCCGCCGCTTGAGATTGTCCTGAGCAAAGGCTGTCAGTGACGCGTAGACAATATTGATCACGCCCAAAACGGCGAGCACGGGCGCGAAGTACAAATGCGCATCCGGCAGGATCTCAATATTCATGCGAATTAGCCCGTAGCCTGCCATTTTCAGCAAAACCCCGGCCAGAATCATCGAGACGGGCGCAGGGGCTTCGCTATGCGCGTCGGGCAACCAGGTGTGCAGCGGGAATATCGGCAGCTTAGCGCCAAAAGCAATTAGCAGCCCCAAGTAGCAAAGAAGCTGGAAAGGCAGCGAATATTCCTTCGCCGCTAGCTCGCTCAGGTTGAAGCTAACGCCAGTGCCGTAAAAGGCGAGCGCCAGTGCCACAACTAAGATAAACACTGAGCAGGTAGCGGTGTAAATGATGAACTTAGTGGCTGCGTAAAGTCGCTTT
>JBBQAC010000178.1:0-9536 GCA_038315915.1 Phormidesmidales cyanobacterium | reverse complement strand
TTCTCTAAAGCCTTTCGGCTAGCGGCCCATCGCGTTGGCTATGGGATCGCCCACCCGACAATCATTGCAGCCCTAGAAAAGCTCAGACTGCCCTACAACCTACCCAGCTTTTCTCAAGCAGCCGCGCTGGTGGCACTCGCCCACCGCGACCGACTACTCGCCCAAATCCCCATCCTTTTGGCAGAGCGTCAGCGGCTGCTAGATGCCCTCTGTGACCATCCTTACCTGCGAGTGTGGCCCAGCGACAGTAATTTTCTGTATGTGCGACTGAGCGATCGCGGCTTAGCAACGCTAACGTCAACCGCGCAGGCAGACGGACTCGCTCAGCTATTTCAGCAGTTGCGTAGCCAGGGCACCCTCACTCGCTACACGGGCGGCGGGCTGCGCATCAGCATCGGCACTGCGACAGAAAACCAGCGCACAATGACGAACTTACAGCAGGTCTTAGGACTGGCGGTCGGACTAAAGGCGTGAATCCCCTACCAGACAAATCCTGAACGAATACGGCGAATCGTTTGAGGCAAAACGCCCACCAGCAAGGCAAATGCCTCATCGGGGACTCGATCTACCGTGGCCTGGTCAAAGTAGGTCTTAAACTGCTCCAGAATCATCCGAGCGCGATCATTCGGGCTGGGCTGGTCAGTAAAGTTTTGGGTCAGCCGAATCCACTGCAAGCGAATTTTAATCGCATTTTGGTGAGCTTCGTGAGAGTCAGGCTCCAGCAGAGAAAGATTGCCAATTGGGATGACTTTGACCACGTCTTCATCGAGGTCGCCGCCAACTGCGGCCCCCGGCCCTGCAAACTCGGCGTGAAATTTCCGCAGCACAATTAAACCGTTGCGACGACGGCTGTTGACCACCCACAGACGGCCACTGTCTATTTTCTCTACTACTTCATCGCCCTTTAAATTGTGACTCACGGATGCGCCGAAGGATTCCCAGTTTCTTGCTTTAGGAACGGTAGATAAGCAGACAGTCGGCTGCGAAGCGATGCTGATTTGTGCAGTTTGATAGCCACTGGCTGGAGAAGAAAGCTGGGGATTGTGTAAGCAGTGAGCAGGCTTTGGTGATCGCCACCGAGCCGAGCATGGGACTAACCCAGTCACGCTTTGCGAGACCGTGCTGCCATTGCTGACTACCGACCCGCAAACCAATCGCTGACCAGGGAGAATACCTGTCGTACTGACCGTCTCGGGAGGGGTCGTCTTAGCAATCGCTGTTTCAATAGCGGGCACAAGATTTATATCTTGAGGCATTTACTCAGCCTATCCGATGACGGCGACGGGTGGTTATCCCCAATGTGATACGAATTATGTATGAAAAATAAAAGAACATGCAGGGTTTATTCACTCTTTACGGCGGAGGGCGGAGGGCTTTACAGGCAACACACAAAACTCTAATCAGCTCAGTAGGTTCAGGTAAAGTGGGCTGTAAGTTTTCTGACATGGGGTGCCGGTCACGCTGAGAGTCCTGAGGTTGCCTTAATAACCCTGCTATGGCTGTGTACCAGGAAGTATAAAGACTGGTTTTCGCTTTATGTTTTCTTAAACATAACCATCTCGGTATCTTAAGATTTTTCAACTGCGCTGTTTTCTTTTACGAAGCGGGCGAGGTGGGTTTTACCGGCTTTGAAAGCAGCAAGCGTTGAGGTCTCAGGCCCAGGCCGGAAAGGACAGGGTTGCTGACTTCGCAGGGGCGGTAGCCAGCCTGCGTATAGAGCGCTTTGGCGACGAGGTTATCGGCCATAACGTGTAAGTAAAGCTGATGAAAGCCCCAACTGCGGGCCACGCTTTCACAGGTGAGCAAAAGCTGCTGAGCCGCGCCCTGACGGCGATAGTCCGGGGTGACCGCCAGGTTAGAAAGGTAGGCACGCTTCGGCGGAAAAAGCTGCCACGCTTCGCAGGGGCGCTGAGAGACTTCCACGGTACCAATGACCGCTTCCGACTGAGCAGACTCGGGATGAAGCGTAGTGGCAACCAAACAGGCGTACTGGCTCGCTGGCGTGGTGAGGCGAGTTTTGATGTCTGCTTGAATGCCGATGCGCATGAACCAATACAGCCACTGGCTAGCTTGGGCTTGGGCATAGAAGCTCGCTAGTAAAACAGTCACAATCTGGGGTAAATCGGCGGGGCGGGCGGCTCGAATGCGAAAGGGCGATCGCTCGTAAGCAGGGGTGAGGGCGGGCTCAGCATTGGCCTGTGACATAGTAAAGACTCGAAAGCGAGTGGGAACTTTATAGAGGACGTCGCACGGATTGTCTGAATTTACTGTCGGCGGCTTGCTTTAGCTATAGAAGGGCTAGAGCAAGGCTGCTTTGCGGTTTCTGTGCGCCAGTTCACAGCTGCGCTAGTTCACAGCATAGACCTGACACTTCCGGGATAGCCTTTTGGTTCAAATGAGAGATTGATGCATGGCAGTTAGAGAGCGCGATCGACGAAAAAAGACCGCCAAGCACAAAATCTTGGTAGTGGACGACGAACCCGACAATTTGGATTTACTCTATCGGACATTCTACCGAGATTTCAGCGTTATCAGGGCTCAAAGCGGTCACGAGGCCCTGAATATGTTGGCCGATCAGAGCGATATTGCGGTTATTATCTCTGACCAGCGGATGCCGGGAATGAGTGGCACTGAGCTGCTGCGGCTAACAGCAGATCGCTATCCCAACTCTATTCGGATTATGCTCACCGGCTATACCGATGTCGAAGATTTGGTAGAGGCGATCAACGAGGGGAAGGTATTCAAATATGTGACCAAGCCCTGGGAGGAAGAGGATCTTAGAACGGTTGTTAACCAGGCGGTAGATACCCATAGTGTGCTTCACGCCCGCACTCAGGAACTCAACCGGATAGTCCGCCAAGAGACGCTGTTAAACGCGATTACTAATACCATTCGCAGCGCCCAAACCTCTCAAGAGATGCTAAAAACCATTGTCGAAACGATGGGCACTGCGTTTGAACTGGACTACGGCATCGTGAAGCCCCTAGCGGACATCAATCTTAGCTCTCCTGCGTTTTACTATGTGGGCACAGAGATTCCAGCAGAGCGGCAGACGGCGGCGGCGCTGGCGCTGTTAGAGAAAACGGTGTGGCAGACGGCGTTAACGCAGCATCTGGAGCTGCCTGAAGATGTGGCAGAAGCGGCACCGACTCAGGAAAGCGTAGCGGCCTATCAGACCTTAGATATTCATACCAGCCTGCTGATCCCGCTCACCTGTAAGCAGGATGTGCTGGCAGTACTGGCGCTGCACAAGTGCGCTGAGCACAAGCCGTGGGAGCCCAGCGAGATCAAGCTGCTAACTACGCTGGCAGACCAGGCGGCGCTGGCGCTGTCTCAAACCTGGACTTATGAGCGGGTACAGTCCCTGGCCCAGCGCGAAGTTTTGATCAATACCATCACTCAGGCACTTCACGCCAGCCTGGATCCGAGCGAGATCTTTGCGGCAATTACCCAGAAGCTGGGTCAGGCACTCTACGCCGATAGCTGTACGCTGTCGCTGTGGACAGAGACGCATTCTCAGTGTGTGGGCCGGTATGACGTAGAGGAGATCTCAGCGCCGACGCTGCCAGAGCCGAGTATCGCGATCGCCCAAGACGAGATGTTCGCCCAGCTTTTGGCAACCAAGCAGCCGGTAATGATCAATGCTTGCGCTGTAGACAGTCAGCCGGACGCTCAGCGCGATCCCCTGATGCCGCCGTCGTTTGCTCAAAGTTCCTCCAGGGCGATCGCATTACTCGCTGTGCCGCTACTGGCAGAATCTAAGATTACGGGCTGCATTTTGCTGCGCCAGGAACAGTGCGATCGCCAGTGGCAAAGGGAAGAAGTAGCACTGGCACAGGCTGTGGCTAATCAGGCAGCGATCGCCGTTCAGCAGGCCAACCTGTACCAAAAAACCCGGCAGCAGGCCGAACAGCTCATCGCCCTGGATCAGCAAAAAAATGCCTTCTTTCAAAATATCTCCCACGAATTTCGCACACCTTTGACCCTGACAATTGGCCCTTTGGAATCGGCGGTGGCACGCGGCGAAGGGCTGGATCCGGAGCAATCGGTAATCGCCCTGAGGAATTCCCGGCGGCTGCTGAGACTAGTCAATCAGCTACTGGACTTGCAGCGGCTCGACGCGGGTAAAATGCAGCCCACGTTCAGACCCTGCGATCTGGCGGTCTTTACCATTGAGGTGGTAGAAGCCTTTCAAACCTACTGCGAACGCAAAGAGATCGCACTGGCGACTGAAATTGAGGGATGCCTGCCCGTTTACCTGGATATAGAGAAATTCGACAAGGTACTGTACAACCTGCTCTCCAACGCGATGAAGTTCACGCCTGCTGGTAAGTCAATTACGGTACGGCTCAAAACACTTAACGGTAAAGCCAGACTAGAAGTGCAGGACGAGGGCATTGGTATTCGCAATGATCAGATTCCTTACCTATTCGAGCGGTTCCGGCAGGCTGACGGCTCCGCCAATCGTCACTATGAGGGCACAGGACTGGGACTATCGCTGGTCAAAGAACTCTCAGAACTGCACGGAGGCAAGGTGTCGGTGCGCTCAGTGTATGGCGAGGGAACGACCTTTACCATCGACCTGCCGCTGGGCACGGGCCACTTACCGGCTCATCAGGTAGTGGAGCAGGCGCTCTCCAGTGAAAAGGGACGAGCAGCGGTGGAGCTATCCGATATTGAGATGGCGTCGGCGACCGCTGATAGAGATGTCAGTATGCCACCAGAGACAGAAGGCAGTCAGGTAGAGCGAGCTTCTTTTGAAGGGTCTCAGGTGCTGGTAGTAGACGATAACCCTGACCTACGAGCCTATGTTTCGAGCGTGTTACAGCGTCAGGGCTATAAGGTGCGCACGGCTGAGCAAGGAGCGGCAGGGCTAGAAATGGCTAGCCGGTATCGACCTGATTTGATTGTCACTGACCTGATGATGCCAGGGGTCTCGGGACTGGAGATGATTGAGCGAATTCGCAAAGATGCTGATTTGCAGGGAACGCCGGTTATTTTGCTGACGGCAAAGGTCGACGATGAAACGCGATTAGAAGGGGTCGAGCAGGGGGCAGATGCCTACCTCTCTAAGCCGTTTAACGACCGGGAACTGCTGGCTGAGGTACGCAATCTGCTGGCGCTCAAGGCGAATGAGCGCAAGGTGGCTCAGCTCAACCAGTATCTGACAGAGTCGGTGCTTCAGCGCTTTTTACCGCCGTCGATGGTGAAAAAGGCTAACGAGGGCACCTTACAGCTCGATCTGCGACCTGAACCGCGTTTGGTGACAATTTTGTTCAGCGATATTGTCGGCTTTACGCAGTTGAGCAATACGCTGCGATCGCGCCGCGTTGCCGAACTCCTCAACGAGTATTTAGAAACCATGACCCAGGCCATCTTCAACAACGGTGGCACTGTCGATAAGTTTATGGGTGATGCGGTGCTGGCCCTGTTTGGCGCGCCGGAGGAAATGAGCCCGAATGAACAGGTGAAGCGGGCAATTTCTGCCGCCCGTCAAATGTACAAAGACCTCGACGGTCTCAATCAGCGCTGGGCAGAGCAGGGCATAGGCCCAGTAAAGTTCCGCTGCGGCATTCACCAGGGCACAGCGGTCGTCGGCATGTTTGGCAGCATTCAGCGCTCGGACTATACGGCGATTGGCCCCAGCGTTAACATCGCAGCGCGCATTCAGGAAGCGGCCACGGCAGAGACCATTCTGGTATCGGCAGCCGTGGCAGATTACCTGGATGAGGAAGAGATTGTGAAGTTTGAGCCGCTTCAGCTCAAAGGCGTCGATGAGACGGTGCTGACGTTTGGCGTGAAGACTCGCCTGTAGCGATGCCCGGTTTGAAACCAGGTTTGTTAAGGTTGTCGCTGGGCACTTGCCCGTGATGATCGCTGTCAAACCGTAGCAAATGGTCTCTCCTTTACAAACCTGGCAACACCCCGAACCTAAGCGCCTGTGGTGGGCATTAGGCGGGCTTTCGGTGCTGGTTCATGTAGGCGTGCTGGGCCTGAGTTTGCCTTACCTGTTGGATTTGATGGTGGCAGGGGGAGCGGGGGCGGGTGCGATCGCACCCCCTATCGAGCTAGTACTGGTCGATCCGGCAGATACCGCAGCGCCTTCTGAAGAGACTGTCAGGGCTTCGGAGCAAGCAGCGCCTTCAGCGAATGAGGGTACACCTGAAGATACGCCTGCGGCCAGTTCCTTGACAGCCGAAGACAGGCCATCCCCGGAAAGACCCGCTGAAACCAACGACAGCACCAGCAGCGAGCCTTCTTCAGAAGATCGCGAACAGCCAGAACCTCAGTCGGATTCGTCCACATCCGAGGAGGAGGGCGCTTCTGATACTGGTGCTTCTGACACTGGCGCTTCTGACACTGGCGCTTCTGATACTGGCCCCCAACCCGCCACACCCGGCTCATCAGATTCCTCATCAGCGGGCGGCGCACAAAGTGAAGAAACCTCTGATGAGTTGCCTTTTCTGGGCGGCGCGGAGACCTTGCCCGATCCTAGTGAAAGCATCGCTACGGGTGACGGTACTGAGTCGTCCTTTGCGGTCAGCGTTGTCAGCCATTCGCCGCCCCCTGAAGATCAGCAGTACGATTTAAAAGATACGTTTCCGAGCGTATCTGAAGCGGCAGGGGCAACCTCTATTCCCTTACAGCGCCAAGCGGACTGTGAGTGGTTTGACTTCTCCCAGCAGCAGTGGACTTACCGGGTGGCGGTGGCGGGGGATGGTTCTATCGCTCAAATGTCGCTGCTGACAACAGGGGGCGATGAGGGTGAGGGGGAGGCGATCGCTTGCCTCATAGAACGCTCCGCTCTCACGCTGATTCCAGCGCAGCAAGAGGGAGAAGCGGTTTACGACGACAACTTAATACTCACCATAGAAATCACAAAGCTGTAAAAAAACTCTGCCCAATTTGGCGGCATAGACCCTCTGCACGAAGCCGTGATAGTGTATGTAGGCTAATATGAAGCAATAACCAATGCGGGTGTAGTTTAGTGGTAAAACCCTAGCCTTCCAAGCTAATGATGGGGGTTCGATTCCCCCCACCCGCTTTAATTCTGAAACCATTGAAAATAAAGGGATTCAGCCTATGAAAAACGTTTCTCATAGGCTGTTTTCATCAGTTCTTATGTACTTCTTTAAGGACGATTTGGACGTTTTTGGGTGCTTTTGGCCAGTTTTATGGGGTAAAATTGGGGTAAATTTGAAGGCTTTTTTACCCCATAAGACGATTTTTTACCCCATAAATTGCCATGGCTGCGCCATCAAAACTGCAAAGAGCATCTAAAGGGACTGTCCAAATCAGGGTGTCTCACGGACGACTCCAGCTCGTGTTTACTTTTAATGGTCGTCGCCGTTATCTATCGCTCGGCGTGTCAGATACTAAGACGCATCGAGCGCTAGCCGAAATGAAGGCCAAGCAAATTCAGCTCGATATTCTGTCCGGCAACTTCGATGAGACCCTGGCGAAGTACAAGCCGCAAGCGGCGGTCAAAGCAAACGAGCCTAAGTCACTATCAGAAAGCAAATCATCTGGCCCTTCTTTGGCTGAGCTTTGGGAAAAATTTGTGGAGTACAAGCGCCCGCAGTGCTCGCCGAATACGATGCACTTTGTATACGGCACATATTCTAAGTACCTAGATCGTCTGCCGACCTATGACCTTGACCGAGCGGGTGACATTCGCGATTTTGCCGTTCATACGTTTCCGATTGAGTCTTGCAAGCGGTTTATCGTCAGGCTGAATGCCTGCTGCAAGTGGGCCTGTCAGTCGGGGATGATTTCTGAAAATCCGTTTGAGGGGATGGCGCATGAGATCAAGCCGCCGAAGGCAAAGCGGAAGTCGGATGAGGGCGATATTTTTCCGTTTACGGTGGCGGAGCGGGAGGCGATCATTGAGGCGCTGCGGGCGAATACTTTTTGTAATAGGCATTCTGCTTTCAAGCATGAGCACTACGCGGGGTATGTGACGTTTCTATTTTTGACGGGGTGTCGGCCTAGTGAGGCGATCGCCCTCCAATGGAAAAACATAAGCCGCGACTACGGCACCGTCACCTTCGAGCGAGCATCGATCAGCACTGCGAGTGGCCGAAAGATGCGGGATGGGCTGAAAACGCAGGAACGGCGGCGATTTCCTTGCAATGCCAAGCTGAAGGAACTGCTCCAATCTATAAAGCCTGAGAAATGCGATCCTGAAGGGCTAGTATTTCCTGGCTTCTCAGGCAAGGTTTTAAATACGGCTTCGTTTCGGAAGACGGTGTGGAAGCCTGTTTTAGCAGGGCTGAAGATTGAGTATCGGAAGCCGTACCAGACTCGGCACACGTTTATCACGCTGGCACTGGAGCATGGCTTGGATGCAAAGGATGTTGCCAAGCTGGTTGGAAATTCTGCGGAGGTGATTTACCGGCACTACGCAGCCAGCAAACGAGAAGTATCTGTGCCTGAGTTTTAGGCGGTTTGTTAGCTGGCCAAGCGCTGCAACTGTGACTCGGTCAACTCCACGCCTTGACGGTTGAGATAATTGCGCACGTTGATTTGCAGAAATAAATCCTTCAGCTCTGCTGCAATATCTGATGGAGGCGAACCTGCTAACGCTCGTGCGATCAGTTTTTCGGCAGTTTGCAGCTCACCACATTCAATCGCCAGAGAAGCGGCGCTTCGGTGAAGCACAGAGCGAGTCGGTTCGGTAGTCAAATCATCTGCCACCCTTTGAGCAGCTTCTGATTCTAAAGCCAGTGCCTGATGTAGAAGTTTTTGTACCTGGCCTGTGTCATCGCATAGTTTTGCCAGGCCAGCCTGCTCGGCCAAGTCCATTGCCTCTTTGTGAATTTCTTGAAGCTTGCTCATCGTTTTACAAGCTGGGCTGAAGGCTGACTAAATTCAATAACTGCGATGTAAGCTAGGGCAAGATTATCTGTCGGATTGACCTGCGCTGCTTTAAATCTAACTCTGGCGTGGAGCCCATGATTATTGACTTGCTGAATGCCTGAGATTTCTATTCTGTTTTTGCAAGTCTTCAAGTTCACCCAATTCTAGTTTTGCGTAATGGCCGACTGAAAATCATTATTATTGCTTTATGGAGGTAAGTTTTCATAAGTATTAATCTGAGTAATATGAAAGGTACTCTCGCATGGTGCATTGCCGATGGACACAGGTTTAGTTCAAATTGTAGTTGCTATTATTGGTGCCGTCAGCCCAGTTGCTCAAGAACTTATTCAGAGAGGAAAGAGCAATGGGGAGTTTATAGCTCGACCAGACGAATCTTTAGAACAAGGTGTCTCTGCACATCAATCTGCATCTAATACTCAGCGAACAAGAAGCTTTCTGGATCTAGCTATTATCTTACTTTATGCCGCTTTCTTCAGTATTATAATTTCAGATTCTTTACTAGTTTCGGGTCGTGTTCCTACGTCAGAAATATCTATCCTCTTTAAAATTTGTTTTGTAGCTTTTATTACCACTACTTCTTTGGTACTTTCCTGGTACTGGAATAGGGGTGAAGCAGCAGTCGGAATACTATCCTTAACAACTCTATTAGTATTAAT
>JBBQAC010000093.1:0-14713 GCA_038315915.1 Phormidesmidales cyanobacterium | reverse complement strand
GATGAGGTTTTGCCCTGGCTGAGGCAGCACCTTGGCGTGCCTCCAGGCACCGATCTTTCTCAGCTATTTGCAAATACGATTGGCGTGCCTCAAGGCACCTTCACTGTCGACTTCTTACTGCCAACCGAAAAGCGTAAGCCTATTTTCGATACGGTTCTCAAAGTAGAGGAATACCGCGAAACCTACCGGCAGAGCAACGCACTAAGGAAATATAGCGAGGCACAGGTACAGCGGCTCAAAGACCTGGCTGAGCAGTACGAAGAATCGCTGAAAAGCTGGGATGACTTGCAGGGGCGCTATCAACAATTGCAGATAGAGATCGCCCAGGGAGAGCATCAGCTTACTCAGTTAGAAGCTCAAAGCCAGCAGGTAGCCAAGCAAAGACAGGCACTGATCGCCCAGGCTGAGCAGGTACAGGCTGGGCGCATTCAGCAGCAGGCAGTCAGCGGCAAAATCGAAGGGCAGCAGCAAGCTCAACAGCGGATTGAAGCAGCCCTGGTAAAAGCGCAGCAGGCCGCAGAGATTTGTCAGATTCAAAAGCGGGCTCATGAGTCGTTTCTGTCTGCCGAAGCTGAAATTAAAGGGCTCAGTGCCGCAGGGCAAAAACGCCAGCAGGTGGTGGAACAACAGCAGCAGGTTCAGCAAGCACTGACCAAAAGTCAGACTGACCTCTCCCGGCTAGAGGCCAAGCTAGAGCAGTTTGCCGTCGCTGAAAAAGAGTTAGTAGATCTGGCGGAGGCGGTCGCTACTCAAACCCACCTCGAAACTCAGCAGACCACACTACAGCAGCAAAGCCAAGCCTACGCCAATCTTCGATTTCAGCAGCAAAACCTGACCAAGCAGGCGAAGGGAACCGCTAAAGAACTTACCCAAATAGAAGCAGAAATCAAGCGATTAGACGCCCTACAGGCCAGCACCGCGCAGATTCCTCAGTGGGAGGAGCAGCAAAACCGGGTGCAGGAACAGCTCAGCCGGGTGGAAGCGGCTCAGCAGTTTGAAGGCGAGCTGAGGGCGCTGTGTGAGGCGGGAGAGGCGCAGCAGTCGGGCTATCGGCAGCAGGTGATCGAGGCGATCGCCCAAATAGAGCGCTGGGCGGGCGAATCTGACCTGAGCGAGCAGGCGATCAGCCCCATTAAAACCGCCCTCTCGACCGGCGCAGCTCTCTCACAGGCGACCCTGACTGGTCTCAGCAGCATTCTCAGCGACCTGAGCGGCCAAACCGATAAAGATCAGCTCCGACAGCAGCGACGAGATCTGCAAAATCAGCTCCAGCGCGCCTATGCGCAAAAGGCAGAGATGATGGGTGCCCGGTCGCATAAAGGCAAGCGCACTCAGCTAGCCGAACAGCAGCAGCAAATTCAGCAGGACTTGGCCAAGCTGAACCAGCAGCTAACTGCCGAAGTGGAAACGACGCGATCGCTCAGCCAGGTAGAAGCGCAGCTAAAGACGCTGGATAATCCCAAAGGCAAACAGCAGCTTTTGCAAAAGAGTCTTCAGCAGCGAGCAAGTGTGCAACAACAGCATCAGGCGTTAGAAACTACCCGCTCAGAAAAGCTGCGGCAGCTTGAGGCGATCGCTCGCTCGCTCCAGGAATTCGCCCCGCTTGATACGCAAATGCAGCAGCAGCAAGCCAACAAGCAAACCCATCAGGCCGGATACCTGCTCTACTTGCAAAATCAGCAGGCAGCGCAGCAGTTTGAACCGGTGATGGCAGAAAAGAAGGAAGCGATCGCTGCCCTCACCCAGCTACAAACCCAAAAAGCCGAAATCGATCAGCAGTTAGAACGCCTCACAGCCAGCTTCGATCCAGAAGCCTTTGCTGCCCTCGACAAGCAATACGCTGAGATTAATTCCCAGGCTGACCAGCTCAAAGGCGGATTACCTCAGCAACGGCAGCGATTTACTGAACTCACTGAGCAAATTGATGGGCTGAAGGCGATCGCTCAAAAACGCGACGAGGCCCAAGTAGAAGTCAAGCAGCGCGAGCGGATTAAGCGATTCGTCAACTATGCCCGCAAGGTTTACAAAGAAGCTGGCCCGCGCATTACCGAGCGCTATGTACACAATATTTCGAGAGAGGCCGACCGGCTGTTCCGTGAGCTGTTGGGCCGTGCCAATGTCTCTCTCACTTGGAGTGCCGATTACGAAATTACAGTGCAGGAAGGGCCGCATACCAGGCGGTTTGTCAACCTCTCCGGGGGAGAACAAATGTGTGCAGCGCTGGCCGTTCGACTAGCGCTGCTAAAAGTGTTGGCAGATATCGATATCGCCTTCTTTGATGAGCCGACTACCAACATGGACAAGCCGAGAAGGGCTGGCCTGGCCGAAGCGATCGCCCGACTAAAATCATTCAAGCAACTGTTCGTCATCAGTCATGACGACACCTTTGAGCAGGTGACTGAAACCGTAATTACAGTCACCCGCGAGAGCTAGCCAAATACCTGCTTAAGCAGCCGATACTGGCCCACGGTAAGACGCGCTTTCAACCGTCTCAGTCTGAGCGGCGGCAGGCTTAGCAGCAGGGCTTGGGCCATCGAAACCGGCCTGTGCGCCGAGTGCGAATGCGAGTAACCAGCCAACAATCATCAGAGCAAGAACAATAGCCATTTGTTGAGATCCTTATATTTCGACAAGAGGTGGCCGAGCAGGCAGTAATACCCCTGCCTGTCAGGGCAAGTAACAGGTTAAAAGCCTATGTAAACTAATGTAACGAACACGGTGAGCAAGTGTCAATCGAAAAGTCAATAAGCATAAATACTCTTCGCGTTCAGATTTTCTAATTTCTCCGCTAGAGGCTGCTATGAATGGGGCGGTAGGCTCAGCTGGCGAAGGGTTTCCAGGCTTTGGATGGAGTAGTCAGCGTATGCTTTCCAGGGAAAGTGACCAGCGGGATCTAGGTAAATAGCAGCGGCGTTGGCATTGCGGCCAGCGAGCAGGTCGAACTTGTGATCGCCCGTCATGACCGCATCAGCAGGCTGCGCTGACCAGGCGGAAAGCAGTTTGAGAATGCCATCGGGCTGAGGCTTCGGTAAGCAGCAGGTGCGGCCTAATATGTCGTTTGGGTGGAAGAACTCGGCAAGGCCGCAGGCGGCGAGAGTGGTGTGGGCGATCGCTTTGGTATTACGCGTCAAAATGCCGATGCGCTTACCCTGAGTCCGCAGATCGCTGAGCAGGTCGTAAGCACCAGGCTGAGGCGTCGCCTGATGAGCAATCTCGATTTCAATTTTGGCGAGCTGTTGGTGGCGGATGGCCGCGTCATCGGGAGCGAGCCGAGCCAGCGCTTCTATAATCGGTTCGGTTTCGGGCAGGCCCAGGGTGCGGCTGATGGCTGGGAAGTCATGGAGGCTTTCGGTGAGGGTGCCATCCATATCAAAAATCCAACAGGTGCGCTGATGCAAAGACGACATAGGGATTATCGAGCGGGTCGATGGGCAATAAGATGATGGCTTCAGGATAATCTACACGGGGCGACTGATAAGATCGGTAGCGGGCCTTCTTTCGAAAATAACTATGACCACCATTAATGACAACTATCTCAAGCTCAAAGCGGGCTACCTGTTTCCTGAAATCGGTCGCCGGGTAAAGGCTTACACCGATGCAAACCCCGATGCGCCTGTGATTAAGCTGGGCATTGGCGATGTGACTGAGCCCCTGCCTGAGGCTTGCCGGTCGGCCATGATCAAAGCGGTTGAGGAAATGGGCGATCGCGCCTCCTTCCGAGGCTATGGCCCTGAGCAAGGCTACCTGTGGCTGCGAGAAGCCGTCGCCAAGCATGACTTTCAGGCCCGAGGCTGCGACGTTGACGCCTCTGAAATCTTTATTTCTGACGGTTCCAAGTGCGACTGCGGCAATATTCTAGACATTTTCGGCGATGACAACAGCATTGCCGTCACCGATCCGGTGTATCCGGTTTACGTAGATACCAACGTCATGGCAGGCCATACGGGTGAGGCTAACGACGCGGGTAAATACGAGGGCATCACTTACTTGCCCATTAGCGCGGATAATAACTTTGCTGCCAAGATTCCGTCCGGCAAGGTTGACTTGATCTATCTCTGCTCGCCTAATAATCCGACTGGCGCGACGATGAACAAAGATCAGCTCACCGCCTGGGTCGAGTATGCGCGTGCTAACGGCTCCATTATTTTGTTCGACGCGGCCTACGAATCATTTATCACCGATGCTTCACTGCCGCATTCGATTTACGAGATTGAGGGTGCGCGCGAATGTGCAATTGAGTTTCGCTCTTTTTCTAAAAATGCAGGCTTCACCGGCACGCGCTGCGCCCTAACCGTCGTCCCCAAATCACTCATGGGTAAGGCCGCTGACGGCTCCGACGTAGAGATTTGGCAGCTGTGGAATCGTCGCCAGTCGACCAAGTTCAACGGGGTTTCCTACGTGGTGCAGCGGGCAGCAGCAGCGGTATATTCCACCGCAGGGCAGCAACAAACCAAGGAGCTAGTTAGCTTTTACCTGGAGAATGCGCGAATTATCTGTGAGAAGCTTGCCGAAGCGGGCATTCAGGTATACGGCGGTAAAAATGCGCCCTACGTGTGGGTAAAAACGCCCGACGGCCTAACGAGCTGGGACTTTTTCGACAAGCTGCTAAAGACTTGCAACATCGTCGGCACACCGGGTTCGGGCTTCGGCTCGGCAGGCGAAGGATACTTCCGCATATCGGCATTTAATAGCCGTGAGAACGTGGAAGAAGCAATGAAGCGCATCAGTGAAAAGTTCACGGTCGCGACTGTTTAAAGAAATCGAATGCAGATACTCAGCAAAGGTAGCCTGGGACTAATACCGGGTTACCTTTGCTGTAGGTAAATCTCAACAGTGGTCGGATTACCTTGGGTGAGCACGGGGCAGGCCGAAGCATTGGTAAGGATGACTCGGCCTGCTGAAGCGACTCGCGCTTGAATGGCGTAGAGGTGGCGATCACTAATCTCATCCGGATCAACTGTCAGCGCAAAAGGTATAGATGGCTGGCCAGACGGCTCAATCGTCTGTCTGGCAATCATCGCGGCGGAGCTGTCTTGCAGTGGCGAGACGTCGGTGAGCGTGATGGTGGCGATCGCGTCCGATGGCAGGGGAAAATTATCAGGATAATGTAGCTTGCCAGATACCGTGTAACCTTCTGCTGGCACTGCTGTCATGGCGCACCCAAAGACTATGAGCAAGCTGATGGTAGCCATCTGTCTAAACGCTTTTCGCTGCATTGATTTAAAGATTCAAAGTTTTATTTTGGCTAATCAGGCACGTTTTTAAAGATTGAATGAAGTATATCAATTTTCTTCGCTGGGTTCTCTCAACGGTACACTGAGTTACCAAAAATACATTGGCAGGTTTCTATATTGTGGCCAGATTGAACTGGTTTAGATAGGACGTTGCATTTATGAAAAGAGTGTTGATGATGGCTCCAGCGCTGGTAATTGCCGTTTTCCCTGCGGCGGTAGAAGCAGCGGTATTTTCCCTGGAAACCGCCACTATTGCCGATGTCCACGCTGCTTACAATGCCAATGCCCTGACTAGCACGGCGCTGACGAATCTTTACCTTGATCGCATTGCTGCTTACAACCAGTCAGGCCCTACTATCAATGCGGTCGCTACTCTCAACCCCAACGCGCTAGCAGAAGCCTCTCGGCTGGATAAGCTGTGGAACCAGGGCACTATTCTCGG
The DNA here is from genome assembly GCA_038315915.1 of Phormidesmidales cyanobacterium. Taxonomy (GTDB): domain Bacteria; phylum Cyanobacteriota; class Cyanobacteriia; order Phormidesmidales; family Phormidesmidaceae; genus Phormidesmis. The sequence continues at coordinate 9,037 of JBBQAC010000093.1, read as the reverse complement.
CCCGCTGCACGGAATTCCGGTACTGATCAAAGATTCTTACAATGTCGAGGGCTTAACGACATCCAATGGGGTGGAGGTGCTTAAGTCGCTCACTGCTAAGAAGGATGCCTTTTCGGTCGCTAAGCTGGAGGAAGCAGGGGCCATTATCTTAGGCAAAGCCAACATGAGCACCTGGGCCTTTTCCTACGACGGTATCAGTGAAGCTTACGGCCCGGTGATCAATCCCTACGCACCTGATCGTACCCCCGGCGGATCGAGCAGTGGCTCTGGAGCGGGTGTCGCTTCTAGCTTTGCCATGCTGGCAATGGGCGGAGAAACGGGGGGCTCTATTCGCGTACCCAGTACCCACAACGCGCTGGTTGGTCTCAAGCCCAGCGCAGGATTGATTTCAGTGGATGGTACCTGGCCGCTAGTGGCAGAGCGAGATGTCGTTGGCCCTATGTCAAAAACAGTGGCAGACACAGCGGCTGCAATGGATGCGCTGGTCGCCTACGATCCCAATAACATTTGGAATCCCTACATTCCCGATGTTGAAGCCAGTCGCCCGGACAGCTACTCCAACTTTCTAGACGACACTGCTTTAACTGGGAAAGTACTGGCCCTGCCCAAACCCTACATCGGCAAAGGCGATCCGGCTAAGGGAGAGAGTTTTCCGCTTGATCCTCAGGTTGAAGCGGCTTTTGAGCAGGCGAAGCAGGTGCTTGAGGCTCAAGGGGCAACGCTGGTCGAAGTCGATATCCCCGCGCATGAGACCTGGTTTATTGATTTTCTGCTCAATGGAGAGCCGCCCTACGGGTATCCAACTGACAATTCTCGTAATCTCCAGAGCCGAGCTTTTTATTACGAAGAACTTGTCAAGGGATATAACGATGAGGAAATTAAATCCTTCGTCGATCTGTTGGATATTTTGCCGGAAGACTATGAATTTCGGGACTACGTGGAAGCGATCGCCCAGACCATCGCAGCAGGTGAGGCCAAGCCTTGGGGGGAACTTCCCGATGTTGATCAGGCACTGGAGGCGATCGCTCAGTTCCGCAACCAGGAATACGAAGACTTCATGGCCAGGGAAGGAATTGACGCCTTTGTCTTTCCCACTCTCAACTATTTAGCACCGCCCCAGGGAGACGGAGCTAACGAAGTCTACGCTGAATTTGGTAGCCTCCCCGCTCGTTTTGAGGCGAATATTTTGGGCTTACCTGCGATCACAGTGCCCATGGGATATTCCAAGGAAGGGATTCCGATGTCACTGGAATTCATGGGTAACTACTTCGGGGAGGCCGAAATTATCAGCTACGCCTACGACTATGAACAGGCAACGATGCTGCGACGGCCTCCCTCGCTGGTGCCTTCTCTCCCTGGAGAGAGCTTTGAGTATGAATCTGTATCTGTGCCTGAACCTGGTATGGGTATCCCGGCGTTAGCCATTGTCGGCTTAAGCGTAGTGGGATACGGTCTCAAGCGTCGGCGCGGGGCGCTCGTGTCGGTGTTACCAAGGGTGCGGGACGACCAGCGCTACCCGCTTAGCAGGGCTTCTACAAACTCGTAGCTAGAGAAGGGGCGTAAGTCTTCGATGCCTTCGCCTGCGCCGATGAAGCGGATGGGCAAACCGAGCTGCTGCACGACTGCCAGGGCAACGCCGCCTCGGGCTGTGCCGTCCAGCTTGGTGAGAACTACCCCGCTGAGCTGGGCTGCTTCGGCAAAGACCTGGGCCTGACGAAGGCCGTTTTGGCCCAGGGTGGCATCCAGTACCAGCAGCGATTCTACGTTGGCATTGGGCGCTTTTTTGTCGATGATGCGGCGAACTTTAGCGAGTTCGTCCATCAGGTTCTTTTTGTTTTGCAGGCGACCGGCGGTGTCGATTAGCAGCAGTTCAGTATTGCGAGCGGTGGCCGCGCTAATCGCATCAAAAACGACCGCTGCCGGGTCGGTGTTTTGGCCAGGGTTGGCAATGACTTCTACGCCGCTGCGGGCTCCCCACACCTTGACCTGCTCGACCGCCGCCGCCCGAAAGGTATCTGCGGCCCCAATCAAGCAGCTAAAGCCGGACTTGGTGGCAATATGAGCGAGCTTACCGATAGTCGTTGTTTTGCCTGCGCCATTCACCCCGGTCATCAGCCAAATGCTGAGGGTTTCTTTTTCGGGGGTGAAAGTGAGGTTGTGCTCGCCTTGCAGGGGCGCGTCGAGCATGTCGCGCAGCAGCGATTTCAGGTAGCTGATAGCTTGCTCTGGCGGTAGGGTTTCTTCGCGCAGTCGGGTTTGCAGGGCGCTGATAATTTTGTCGGTGGCGGCGACGCCTACGTCGGCCTGTAGCAGCAGCGACTCAATTTCATCGACGGCTTCGTCATTCAGCGGGCCTTGACCCACAATAGCTTTGAGCTGATTGACCAGTCCTCGGCGGGTTTTGTCGAGTCCCTGACGCAGCTTGTTGAGCCAGGTAATTTCTTCTAGAGAAATCTGGTCGGCGCGGCGACCTTGGGAAGCGAGCACCTCAGCCGACCAGAGAAAGGCTTCGTCTAGGTCGATGTCTAAGGGTTCAAATTCGGGCTGCGCGGGTGCGGCTTCGGGCTCTGGCTCCGGCTCTAGGATTGCTTCGGCCTGCAATCGTGCAAGTCGTTCTTCTCGTTCTGCTTGAGCTGGGGCCCAGAAAGGGAGGATCGCCTCAGAGCCTTCTAATGACGGTTTATCTGCTGAGGGCTCTAGTTCAAGCGCGACTTCCTCCGACAAATCGACCGATTCAGGCGGCGCTTCCAGGTCAGCGGGCGCGGTATCTTCAGCGAGTGCTTCTATAGACGGCGCTGCATCTTCGGGCGGCGCGGTGTCTTCGGGTGGTGCGGTGTCCTCAGGGGGCGTTTCGACTTCAGCGTCAGCCGAGGCTGCGGTTTGTTCTGCAATCTCTTCTGTAGAGTCTTCGGTAATTTCTTCGGTGACTTCTAGGGGGGGCTGCTCCGCTGTTTCGGCTTCCTCAGCCCCTGCGGTATCGACTTCGCCTGCGGCTTTGGCCTGCCTCGCCTGAATATTTTGATAGGCAGTTTTGGCCCAGTTTAAATAGTCTTCAGAGCTATCGGGCGCTGCTTCGGTGTCTTCGGCTTCCGTATCTTCAGCAGCGGCTGGTGCTTCGGGTTCGGGCTTTTGAGGCTCCTCGTAGCTGCGTCGAAACCAGTTAAAAGCTGCCATTACCCTAAACTCACTACTTGAAAATGAACTTATCCTCAAAGGTTAGCGTGCTGCTAGTCAATAATTCCACAGCACGATCCGAGGGGATGGCCCCAGGATTTAGCCCTCGCTGGCCGTCTCTAGCTTATCAGTCGCACGGCGCAGCACCCCATTGATAAAGCGATAGCCCTCTTCATCGCTATAGCGCTTGGCCATGCTGACCGCCTCGTCGATGGCCACTCTCGTCGGCACGCTTAGGTAAACAATTTCAATCATTGCCAGCCGCAAAATATCGCGGTCTACTCTGGCTAGGCGGCGCATGTTCCACTTTTCCATGGCCTCATCTAGCTGGCTGTCTATCTCCTTCCAGTGGCGGATCCAGCCATCTAGCAGGTCGCAGGCATAGCCGCGAATATCAGAGCGATCAATCAGTTTTTTGAAATGGCTAGGCGATAGTGCCTGCTTGAGTTCGCCGATGGCCGATTGAACCACGGCCAGCGCCTGCTGAATCTGCTCGCGGGCATCGTTGATATCGGCTGCACGCTGTTTATGCTCAGCCAGGAGGCGATCGCCCTCCTCCAAATATTTTGCCGCTGCTTCCAACGAATTTCGCGCCGCCATCACTCCCTGCTGGTCTCCCTGCTGAGCAAAGATTAGCAGTTCCAGGGTGTTGCCCGCCTGGTTGATGGCTGACTGTACTAGGGGAAAAGCCGGTTGGATGCGCGATCGCACCTCATCAATTTCCACCGTTCGGGTTTCGCTCTCCAAAATCAGCCGTTCACCGCGTTGAAGCTCTCCGCTAGCCGTCTCCAGTGTCGCTTGAGCATCGGTGCTGAGCGTTGTCAACGCCTTTACCAGTAGCGCGTCGAGCTGTTTGTTGGACAGCGACTGCCCGCTGTCAGCTTGGTCACTGCGAGTATGGGTGTAAGCGCCTGCTTTCTGCGGATGGTCGGTGAGCTGGCTAATGCCCAATAGCGCAAGTTCACGGGCAATAGAACGGGCCTTCATGCAATACCATCAGGGTTGAATTCAGCCATTTTATCAGGCTTTGAAGCGAGCCCCGGTGGCACGTGAGGCTCTTCGATCCGCTGAGTGCCCGTTCGGTGAGCGGGCACCTCACCGGCCAGGTTGGGGCCGACAATCCCGCCTGACAGCAGCACCTTAAAGGCCTCTTCAATCGAAATTGAAAGATTGAGAATTTCATCTTCCGACACGATGGAATACCAGCCGCTAGTCGGATTGGGCGTTGTCGGAATAAAGATGCTGAGCATCTTATTGGGAGAATCGGTGACCGCGACCCCGGTGACAAAGGCGATCGCCCACAGCCCCCGACGCGGATACTCGATCAAAACCACCCGGCGAAAGCGCGTTTTAGAGTCTTGAAAAACCGACTGCAAAAGCTGCTGAATAGTTTTGTACACTGAGCCTGCCAGTGGAATCGACTGCACGATCCGCTCGCCCAGATCCAGCAGCCAGCGCCCTGCAATGTTACGCGCCATTAGCCCAATCAGCAAAATCGCCAGCAGCGGCACTGCAAAGCCAATACCCAAATTGATCAGCGCTACCAAAAAGGGATTCATCCCGGTAAAGGGGTTGAGCTGCTTGGGAAAGCGCGTCAGGAATCGAATCACCCAGCTCGCGACATTAAGCGTCAGCCAAATCGTCGTCGCCAGTGGAATGATGACCACTAACCCGGCGATCAGGTCGTTTTTCAAATCTTGCTTGAATTTTTGCAGCACAGGTCACCCGTTTGCCAGCATATGCTGACGAAGACTACCGTTTAGTCTAAACAATTCTTTACGCGAACGTTTCAGTGCCAGTCACAAAGCCGGAAAAGTTTGGCATGCTATCTTTTGCAATTCCCTTTCGTAGTCTTTGCGCTGTCTTACCGCACAGCCAAATTATATCAAGTTTACCCAGCCTATTTGACTTTAGGTTGCACAGGCTACAAACGAAGCGATCGCCTGTCTTCAATACTCGGCTAAATGCCCAGTACCCGTCTGGCCAGGTTGAGATATATCAAAACGCCCAGCACATCTACAATAGTGGTGATAAAGGGGGCCGACATCAGCGCCGGATCGAGGCCAAAAGACTGGAACAGGAAGGGGAGCCCTGCCCCTGCGCTAGAGGCCAAAATTGAAATTCCAACCAGTGAAACACCGACTGTTATCGCTACTCGCAGAGCCTCTATTTCGCCGCCTTGAAGAAAATAGGCCCAGCCCGTCACGACAATGCCCAGCATCAGCCCGAGAAAGGCACCAGCGATCGCCTCCCGACGAATCACCTTGGGCGCATCTTTGATCTTCAGCTCATTGGTATTGAGCCCCCGAATCACCACCGTAGAAGACTGCGCACCCACATTTCCCCCCGTGCCAATCAGTAGTGGAATAAACGCTGCCAGCACCACCACCTGCTGCAAAATATCCTGCTGAGAGCGAATCACCGCAGCCGTCACCGTATTAGTGATCAGCAGTACTGAGAGCCAAACCACTCGCTTACGTGCCACATCGAGCAGATTGCTCTGAAAATAGTTGTCGCCGCCCGACTGTACGCCACCGAGCGTATAGATATCTTCAGTAGCTTCGGCTTCTAAAATATCAATGACGTCATCGACGGTGATAATCCCTACCAGCCGATCTTCCGTATCGACCACGGGCACCGCCAAGAAGTCATAGCGCTGAATGATGCGGGCAACTTCCTCCTGGTCAGCGCTGGTTTGTACAGAGACCACTTCACGGGTCATAATTTCGCCGATAGTTTGCTCTACCTGGCCGACCACGAGCTGGCGCAGAGACAAAATTCCGGTGAGCTGTCGGGCAAAATTAGTCACAAATAGGTAATAAACCGTTTCACTCAAATCGGCCTGAGCACGAATATGCTCCAGGGCTTTGCCCACCGTCCAGTTTTCCTTGAGGGCCACGTACTCCGGCGTCATAATCCGGCCCGCCGTCTGAGCCTCGTAGCCCAGCAGCAGGGCGGTTGCCTGACGCTCCTGAGTACTGAGCTGCTCTAGCAGGCGGCGGACAATTTTGGCGGGCAGCTCATCAAATAGCCGTACACGGTCGTCAGGAGACATTTTATCGACAATGTCGATGAGATCTTGCCGCTTGAATTCTTCAATCAGCGCCTGCTGAACTGAGGAGTCGAGGTTTTCATAAACCTCGATCGCTTCGTCTTTGGCAATCAGCCGAAAGGCGATCGCCTGCATTGTCTCTGGCAGTCCCTCAATCGCTTCGGCAATGTCGGCAGGCTGAACGGGTACCAGCAGCGCTTTGGCCCCGCGAAAGTTCTCTTGCTCCAGAAGGGCTTGGAGCTGCGATCGCACCAGTTCGCTGAGTTCATGGCGAGAGATTGTCTGAGACTTAGCTGTAGAATCGCTGTTTGGCAAAGCTAGATCTCCATCGCGCGTCGCTTATAGTCTACTGGTGTAATGACCCCTTTGACCGAGGTTGCCCCCGACGCTAGCAGACCTATGGCACCCATAGCGCCGCTGACGGCAGTACAGGCTAGTCATCCCACCTGAGCCGACAACATGCCAATGGGCTGTTTCGTCAACGCGGTTTGGGTGGTGATTTTAGCAGCCGTTCTTGTAACACAACTCATCAATGGAGCCTGATCGTCGTCATGCTGACAGTCGCGATCGCCAGCGGATGTAATGAGAATCGAACCCTGAGGAGAGTGGATCACAGCGCGATCGCGGCCCCACAACTTTGCTGTGTAAAGTGCCTCATCTGCGCTGTGAATGAGTGCTTCGTGAGAATGCGTCAGGTGATTGGGTACCAGGGTACAGATGCCGATGCTCAAGCTGACATACGGACTCACCGCAGATGCCTCGTGAGGAATTTGCAGCCGCTCAAGTTCTGACCGTACGCTTAGGGCCACCTGCTTAGCGCCTTTTTGTCCAGTGGCAGGCAGCAAAATGGCAAATTCTTCGCCACCATAGCGAGCGACCTGGTCGCTGTGGCGATGAGTCCCCCTGACTAGAGCCTGGGCCACTGCTTGCAAACAGGCATCGCCGCCCAAATGGCCATAAGTATCGTTGTAGCGCTTGAAATAGTCGATGTCACACATCAGCAGAGACAGCGGCTGACCGGTGTTGCAAGCTTCCTGCCAAAGTTTTTCAATGGTTTGATTGAAACTGTACCGATTGGCCACTTGAGTTAATTCATCGATAAAGGCCAAATGCCGCAAGGCGCGAATTTCTTCGCCCAAAGAGCGCTGGATTTTCTGCTGCTGGCGCAGCGACTGATGGTACGACCAAACTTGCTGATGAAGTGTAGCCCGCTCAGCTTCGAGCTGGCGCAGCCTCTGAGCGTTGTGGAGATATCGCCCTATTCGCAGCCAGCACTCTTCCTCTCCGGTAGGTAGCTTTAGATAATCGTTGCCACCGCAGCGTAGAACCTTGAGTAACTCAATGTTTTCATCGCGAGCACCTATAAATATGATCGGGACAGCGCTGATGTGCGACAACTCACGCAGGTTCCGGCATAGCTCATAGCCCTCTTCACCGGCAGTTTGCAAATAAACCACGATCAGATCTGGCGTACGCTCTAAAGCTGACTGGAATACGTCAGCCGCCTGATTAACGTAGGTTATCTGATATCCCTTTCTGACTAAAGTTCTGGTCACGGTACATCGGCGATTACTTTGGCGATTGCAGTAGCCAAAGGCTATGACTGTTCCAGTAAAATGCGTTTGAGACATAGCACGTATCAATAAGATGAGGTCACAGGCCAGCGGCCATCGAAAACGAGAGCGCCCTAAGAGGAGGCGTCTCCCTGTCTTGTTTCTTCGCTTTACTTTCTAATGCGCCAACTTAAAGAGGCTGCGACAGCGCTATGGAAGAAAATTCGTCAATTGAAGCATCAGACGTATACAAATAGAAACAAATCAATAGTCTACAGAAAAATTTTATATGTTCTTTTACCAAGTTGTGCAAAAGATTATCAGCTGTAGTTGAGAAATGACTCATCCATAAGTCAGATAGTCCGTCAGTACAACGCCATGATGATGTGACATATAGATGATTTAGATAATTGGGACTTCTTTCCCAATGAACTTATCAATCTCAATCGTTATAAGGTTCCGTAGAAATACGACTCCCTCTCTTCAGATTGTGGCGAACCCTACCATTACCTTTTTAGCGTCGAGAGAAAAATGGGTTAAATAGCAGGCTCTACATGGAAAGTCGTCGGTACTTGTGCCCCAATGTTTAAGCAATATAAACTCTTGAGAAACAAGAAAACCTTTCCTTTCTGAAGGTCTTCGCCTATTGTTTGGACTGATTGTCGGCAGATCGATTGCCTGTTGTTTAACTGAGTGGTGTCACCTGGAAGCTATATCTATAAAGATGCAGACGATAGATCCCTCAAGCCGCCAGTCCCCGGTGACGCAGCAGTGCAAGGGTGCTGGGCTCTCGGCCCCTAAAGGTTTTAAACACCGCCATGGGATGACGGCTCCCGCCCAGGGCAAGCACTGTATCACGGAAGTGACGGCCAATCGCCGCCACTTTGTCTGGATTTTCTAAGCCAGCTTCCTCGAAGGCGGCAAAGGCATCGGCGCTGAGGACTTCTGCCCAAAAGTAGCTGTAGTAGCCCGCTGCATACCCTCCCGCAAAAATATGTCCGAAGCTGCACAGGAAAGCATCTTCAGGTAGGGGCTTCATAATTGTTGTTTTTTGAAGCATGCGATCGCGCACTTCCCATACCGACTCAGGCCCACCAGGCTGATACTGCGAATGCAGGGCGATATCTATCCAGCCAAAGCTCACCTGCCGCAAAATCGCGCTGCCGGTCATAAAGTGTCGGGCAGCTAGCAGCTTTTGATAGTCGGCTTCCGGTAGCGGCTCACCCGTTTCATAATGCTTAGCCATGCCAAAGAGCGT
>JBBQAC010000353.1:0-3553 GCA_038315915.1 Phormidesmidales cyanobacterium | reverse complement strand
GACAAAAACCTGTATCAACAGGTCATCTGCTTCTACCATAGTCATGAGGAGTGTCAAGGTTTTGTGTTTGGTTACCTTGATCTTGAACGCTCCTCGTTTCTTTGACCACAACTTAGATCTGCCTACTCACATAAGACGTATTCTCCCACAATCGCTCTTATCGTGGACAGGGGAATTGCCAATCGGCTATGTTGGCGGCAGTTTGACAGCAGTGTAGCGGTGCTATAGCGGCAGTGGTAAGGTATCACTGGCATAGGGGCCTAACGGTTTTGGAGCTGATTGCAACGGATGAGGTTTTAGCTTGAACATCAAACCACAAGCGCTTTTGCTGGCGCTGCTTTTGGCAGGCGTGGTGCTATCGCTTTACTCCACCGAGGCCGACTGGCAGGTACCAGCAAATGTGCTGCGTGACAGTGTGATTTTGACCTGGGCGGTGAGTTTGGCCAATATTGTGCTGTTTGGCAATGGCTTAGGCAAGCTACTGGGAATTCGACCCCGTCAGCCAATAGGACTATTGGGCATTGTTTTTTCGCCGCTGATCCACCGCGATGTCGCTCATTTGATCGCAAATACCCTGCCTTTTGTAGTGCTGGGCTGGCTGGTTTTGCTGCAAGGCCAGCTTCAGGGCGACGGAGGCTTTTACGCCGTAACCGTGATCATTTTGCTGATTGGAGGGCTGGGCACCTGGCTGTTTGGCCGGGAGGCGATTCATCTGGGGGCGAGCGGACTGATTTTTGGCTATATTGGCTTTCTGCTAATCAGCGGCTACGCAGGGCCAACGGTGCTGACGGTCGCTTTTGCGGCGATTGTTTTTTTGCTGTATGGCAATCAGCTCTGGGCAATGTTGCCAAGTTCTAACGCTGCCACAGTTTCGTGGGAAGGGCATCTGTTTGGCTTTGTTGGCGGACTGGTCGCCGGGACAAGACCTGATTTGCTCGCAACGATTGGCAGCGCCCTTAACAATTTTGTCCAGTAGTCTTTGGTGCACACTGACCCCGATGAATGCCAACTTTGCAGGCTATATTAAAAGCCAATTTAAAAACGCGCAGCTAAAACGCAATGTGCTAGAACGTTTTTTCTAAGGAAAGTTGCGATGAAATCTTTACTGGTGGGCGGTCTGTCGGCGCTGCTAATGGTGGGCTTAGGGCCGATGGCAACCGGGGCAAGTGCCCAGGTTTTCTCTTCCCAACGTGATCCAAGTGCCACGACGCAAGAAGAGTTGAGGCGGGGCAGCGGTGAACTGCAAGCTGCGCTGAAGCGCGACGAAACCCTCTACCTGAGTAAAAATGGTACTTATGACCAGGATCTAATCTTGCGGAGTGAATCGGCAATTGGGTCTCAGCGTCTGCCAGTTGGAACGGTGGTCAGAGGCCGATTTGAACCTGCCGAGGGCGGGCTAGTGTATGTGGCTAATTCAGTCGAAATTGCTGACCGCATCTACCAAGTCAACGCGGTGTCCGAGGTGATGCGCAGTCGCAAAGACCCGCGCGAAACTTCCACAGGCGCTATTTTGACCGATGCGGCCATTGGCGCACTCGGTGGCTACGTACTGGGCGAAGTCTTTGGCCGTCCGGACTTACTGGAAGTGGTTGGCGGCGCAGCAGCCGGTGTTCTGGTGGGGAATACGACTGCGCCTTCTGTCGTGGTCGTTCGCCCGGACGATCCGATTGTGCTTTTCGCCCGTAACTAAGGCTGGTGCTTTGTCAAGGCTTGACTTTAGAATTGACAAAGCACTAATGAATTCCTTGTCACTATGAAATCTCTGCTTAATCCTTTTCTCCTTCTTGTAATCACCGTTGTTTTGCTGAGCACCTGGTTCGCTCCGGTCAAAGCTGTTTCACTAACCGACTCGCGAATCAGCCAGCTAGAGTATGGGCTGCGATCGCTCCAAACTCAGGTCAGCCAGCTCCAGTCCCAGATCCCCAGATCTATCGGCGGCAGCAGTAGCCCGCCGCCAGCGGTGACGACCGCCGCGCCGCGCCCAGGCGATCCCTCCCTAGCAGAACAGTTCGACAACCTGGCCACGCTGGTCATTGAACTAAAGCAGCGGGTCTCGGCGCTAGAATCTCAGGCTGCCGAAACTTCTCCCTAGCGAGTCGATACAGCATACTTTTTGAATCGGGCAACGCAGTTCTACGTGTTGGTTAGATACCGCTCAGAAAAATCTTTGATGTCTGCTTCCAATGCTTGAAAGGCGCTCAACCTCTGTAACGGTGAAAAGCTGTCAGTGATTTCGGCGATACGCTGCACTTTTTCACTCAGGCGAGCATCAAACTTTTTAAGTCGCCTGCCCTTTGCGCCACTTGCCTGACGCAAAAGTTCGTGTAACTCAGTCTTGGGATCGGCGCATTGCTCGATTTTTTTGATATTTGGTATCTGGTATCTGTAGCGCTTGACTTCCCTTTGGATTATCAGCAGCCGTTCGGATAGCTGCTTCATCCAGCAGTAGCCAAGCTTCGGTCATCCTAACTGGAATCACACAAATGGTGGGGCTCATAGACCTCCTAACCTGCGTTAGCGCTTTACCGATTTCCTCTAGTCGCTGCTCTCTTCCCTGGTTGTCCCCGTCTCTATGAATAAATAAAACCTGACAAGGATAAAGCTCCAGGCTGCACTGAATACGCTCTGACAAAGATTTAGGAGGTTTAGGCAGCCTTGCTAAGTCAGCCCATTCCGATTGAACAGCACATCCTGACAGGTGACCCTGAAGCAACCAAGTCAAAATTGGCAAGAGCGCCCTGTCTGAGGTTCCTTCAGATAGCAACGTATACCTGATCTCGTTCACGAGAACTGCTCCGCTAGCCCTGGAATAAGTGGTGTCAAATCTTCTCTATCGATCACTCTCTTAGACTTCGTATCTCGCTTCTCAGATTGTACATTTATAGGAACGGGATTGAGGTAGCTCAGTAGCTTTCCAATCGCAACAGTATCAACCTGCTCAGGAAACTGAGCCTTCTGATGTCGCCAGGTATTTGGCAGGTAGCTAAAGCTGACTCGTTTAAAGTGCTTTTCACCACGCACGGTATCTTTTAATTCAGCTACAACAAGGCTATCCTCAGGAACTTGTTGAACCACGGCGGGGGAATGCGTATTGATAATTACCTGACGTAAAGGGTTATCTGCTCCTACAGTTTCCTCAGTATCTGTTGCAATATCTTGAAGCAACTGTAATATCTTTGGAATTCGTTCAGGATGAATTCCGTTTTCTGGTTCCTCTAGGCAGATAACCCCCTCAGCCTTCAAGTCCAGTTCTAATACAGCAAGCGCCAAAAATCTCATAGTCCCATCGGAAAGGGCTCTGGCAGGATGCACGGTTCCATTGCGACTGGTCACCATCAACGTTAAAAGCTGACGCTGGTCATCCCGCTCCACCCAGACCTTATCAATATCGTCTATCAGCCCCGATAGGCGACTAGTGGAGCGTCAAGTCTTAATTTGAGGGTAAATGGAAATCAGTTTACACCGAGCATCCTCGACTTTCATCTGCCAGTCAACCCCACGTTGAGTGTTGTTGATATCCGTTGACCAAGCTGAAATTTCGCTGCGGATGGTT
>JBBQAC010000304.1:0-4676 GCA_038315915.1 Phormidesmidales cyanobacterium | reverse complement strand
CGCACACTGTAGCGATTTTGTCCCTATGCGACTTTGGATCTGGCAAACCTGGCAAGATAAACCCTTTCTCACCTGCGGTTTGCTGCCTCAGCCTCACGGTTTTTTTACTCAGCACTTTTATCCGGCGCTGCCGCCAGAACTTACGCTGGCCCTTGCACCTCAGGCTCAGGTGTACCGTGTGCAGCAAATTCACAGTGCCGATGTGCTCACCCCTGCTGAAATTGAGCAGGCGATCGCCAAAATCTCACCCCCTTCAAAAGGGCAAACTGGCTTCCCGGCGGCTGACGGGGTTATGAGCGAGCAACCACAGCAGGCCGTTTGGGCCTGTTCGGCTGACTGTGTGCCCGCTTTAATCGCCGATATCGAGACGGGGCAGGTAGCGGCAGTCCATGCAGGCTGGCGAGGCACCGCCCAAAAAATTCTGCCCAAGGCGGTTTCTCGGCTTCAAGCCCAAGGCAGTCAGCTAAAGCATCTACGCATTGCCCTCGGCCCTGCGATTGACGGTAGCGTTTATCAAGTCGGCCTTGACGTCGCGGCTGAAGTGGGTTCGACGGTTGCGCCTGGGCAAGCGTTTGCCCAAGAGACCGAATCGGCTCGGGCAAATGCTGTGCTCGATAGTCTGCTAGCGCTGGAAAATTCGCCCCTGCTGAGCGATCCCGACCCTCAGCGAGTGCGCTTGGACGTGAGACGGATCAATCAGATGCAGCTAGAGCAGATGGGTCTGGCGTCAGCCCAAATTGCGATCGCCCCTCACTGCACCTATCAGGAGCCTGAAAACTTTTTTTCCTATCGCCGCACCCACGAGAAAAAAGTTCAGTGGTCGGGCATTGTCAGCGGTCAACCGCAGCCTTAGCTCACGCCCTCAAGCCTTGTCATCCGCTGGGGGCGGGCTGCCAAAGACCGGCGTTAGAAAGGCCACAATCAGCCCGATCAAGAAGCCCGACACGTTGCGAATGACCGGTAGCAGCTCAGGGGTGCGCGTCACCACTGGCCCTAGCCCAAAAGCGATAAACAAAATGCCCCACAGCGGCGAAAATAGCAGCGCCCACTGCCAGGCAATACCGTCCCCTTCTCTTCTCGGTTGGGCTGCAAAACCACAGATCACCCCGCCCAAAATAGAGGTGATCAGCGTCAAGATCCACTGCTCACGCGGCAGGCCCGGTACCACTGCGCAGCCCCCCCGATTCAGGCAGGTCTCCAAAGCGTTGATGGCTCCTAGTACGGCCCCGTCTTCGCCATTGTCTCGGACAAAGAACTGATTGCCAAAGCGCGTCTGTAGCTCAATCCAAAAAGTTCGAGGCAGCAGCGGATAGAGATCGTCTCCCACGCTGAAGTTGAGCAAATTGCCGCCGCGCGGATCGGCGACAAGCATGATGCTTTTCTGATCGAGACCCCAAAAGTCCTTTACTGCTCGTCCGGGCGTTTGGTCAAATTGGGTCAGCACCCTGAGCTTCCAGCCAGTAGCCGCTTCAAAAGCAGGCAGGCGCTCATTTAAAGATTCTTCTTGAGCGTCGTTAAGGATGCGAGCGAGATCGATGACTACGGTAGGTTCGTCAGGCAGCAGTTCAGGATTGTTGAAAGCGTAAGCCGGGGCAGGTGTCCATGCCAGCAGGATCACGCAGCAAATAGCAGCGCACTTGAGCACCCATTTCAAAGTCCACTGTCTACTGAGCTGGCGGATTACCTGTCTGGGCGTGGTTGTGAAGCGCATTTTCATTAGTTCGAGCCGAAGGCAATCACGCCTCTTGTTTACAGTTGTTTACTTAATTTTAAGATAACAGCGGCAAAGGAGAAAGGGATTGATTCGCGCTGGAGTATGAATGCGCTGGGATTATTGGTTCGGCGGAGTGGGGGGACGACGGCGACGGCGACGGGTGGGCGGCGCGCTGAGAACCTGCAGGGCGGCTGTCATGCCAGCAAACAGGCTGCGAGTGGTGATTTGCGCTTTTTGGGCTTGGGCTCTGGCTTCCGACAAGCCCTGATCGACCTGTTTGACGACGCTGTGGGCACTTTGTACGCTGCCGCTGACCTCCTCACTCAAAACTGACAGGTCTTTGCCGGTTAGCCGCAGGTCTTGAAGCGTGGCGGGCAGTTCCCGGTTGAGATTATCCAGTAGTTTTTCGGCACTTCTGGCGGCGCGAGTGAGTTCCTGCAAGGTCAAAATTGCCACCACCAGCAGCGCCATCAGACTGATAGCCACCAGTAAAATAGAAATGCCGAGCCAGAAGAAAGGATTGTTCACAACTGCTTTAGTCTTTTCTGGGACTTTTTAGCAGCTTTTAGAGGGCTGCTCAGTGCGGGTTGCTCGCCGCCGCTATTCGCCATCGTCGGGCACTGTTTCACTATTGCCGTAGGGCTGCTGGCGTTCCCACTCCCGGCGACTGGCGGCGCGACCGGCGACAGCAGCTTCGCGCAGTCGTCCGAGTGTTTGATCCCAGTTCACAAGGGTGGTTTCTGACAGGCGATCCGCTTGAAAATGAATGCTCGTTGCCAGATCTTCAGCCAGTTCGGGCAGAGCATCGGCTGATTTTTTCAGGATGCGCCGGGTTTCGCGGCCAGTGCGAGGGGCTGCCAAAATGCCAGCGATCGCGCCGATAGCCACGCCGATAATCATGCCACCGAAAAGCCCGTCTGATTTACTGTCTGCCATGGCGAAGTCCTTTGCTAGGGGAAAGTCTATTTTGACTGGTTTAGTCTGAATTTTAGGGGCTATCTGCCGGAATACCTAGCGCTTAGTCACGCGGCGCTGCCTAACTTGCCGGTAGCGCAAAAGCAGCTGTAGATAGGTGATCGCCCGTAGCACCTGGCGGATTTGCTGCGATCGCCTCTGCCAAAGTGCCACCTCCAGTCGTGTTTCGGCTATTTGAGCGCGTCTGAGCGTAAGCCGATAGCTCAGTTGCTGCGGTGTCCACTGGCTGCTGAGTTCAGGGCTTTGTAGCAGGGTGCTCAAGTAAGCCAGGTGACGACGACAGCCCCAGAGCCGGTAGGTCAGCCAGCCGACCAGCGCTGCTAGCAGGCAGTTCAGGCAGATTACAGTCAGCATCGGGTTGTCCGCTTATGAATAGATATTCGAAATCTTATGGTCTTGAAATCTACAGTCTTGAAATCTACAGTCTTCAACGCACAGTCTTTAAATCTGCGCTATTTAATCTATGCCGTAGCTCATCACCAGCGGTGCCAGCCCTAACTCTGCCGGTAGCTTTGCGCTGACTTCAAAAAAAGCGACCACTTCTTTCGGCGTGGGTCTGCCGCGATGCACACCGGTGGCACCTGTGGCGATGATACAGGCGCAGCAGTGATGATTTTTAGCACTGCCTTTGGCCCATTTCTGTAGGCTACGGCTGTCGTCAGCGTCATCTATCTCATATTCGTTAAACAAATGTAGATACCCTTGCGCTGTTTGCAGGAGGCCCACCTGAAATAGCTGCCCGTTGATCGGATCGCTGCCAGGATTAAAGCAAATTGATCGCACGCCCCCCTCTTGCTGAATTCGCTTTATCAGCTGATTGGCCTTGGGCCGGGTGGTTTGAATGGTGAGCAGAGGCCAGGTGGCTTTGGGATCAGGGGTCTGATCGGGCGGGTCGAGGAAGCGTTGATAGTGAATGCGATCGCTCTGCCTTAGCGGTGTCAGGTCTTTGTCCGGGTAGTTGCCCATCATGATCAGCGCCCCTTCTGGCACGCTGTCATCTATTAGCGGCACGATATCAGGAGCATCGGCTGCGCCCAGGGTTTCTTCTAAAAAAGCAGCCGAGACCTCAGGCACGGTTGAGATTTTGACGGTGATGTTTTCGGGCATAGCCGCCAGGTCGGTTGCCTCAGCAGGGCGAGTAGCGGCTCTGACCGGATTAGGAATGCGAAAGCGGCTGTTGATTGGCTGCAAAGCGAAGTCTTCAACGCCGATATCGTGCTTTTTAAAGAAGCGATGGAGCGCTTCTAATACGACCACTAAGCTCGCAGCTTCTTCTTCAGCTAGCTGCGATCGCAATCCTTCCAACGGGTGCAAGCTGCCAAAGTCATACTCAACGAAATCAGTTCTAACCGCGCGAGCCGCGCCCGGAAGCGGCATCTCTATTGCTTCTTCGGGCAAATTGAAATTGATAAACAAACAGTTCTGCTCCAAAAAAGCCTGCTGCATATCGTCAGAGAATTCGGCACTGTTAAGCAGCTTGTGGCGAAACTGCCGCAGCGACGCTAAGTCCCGGTAAAACAGCAGCCCGTACTCCATACCTGCTAGCCCCAACACCGACAGATACAGTGTTTCTATCTCCCAGTGATTCAGCTCAATCGCCAGGATCTCTTGTTCGCTTAAATAGTCCCAGGGAGCCGCTTTCCACAGCAAGGCGGCCTTGTCCAAAAGCGCCTGCTCAAATGCCTTGGGTAGTTTTGATGGCGGCATCTCCGGCGTCTGTAGCTTTTGGAAGACCTCATCGATCATCGGCAGCGCCGGAGCATGTTCGACCGGAATATCGAGATCCTGGAGTGCGCCTCTCAGAAAAAACTGAATTTCGCGATCGCACACCACTACCTTGCGCGGGCGAGCAGGCTCTACTCCCCCTTGCGGCGATTCAATCGCCTGTAGAAGCGTTCTAACAATCGCCTCGTTGCCGGTTTCTGAAGGCACAATACTCAGCCCCCTGACCACTCCTTGCAGGCTATCGACCCAGAGAATACAGTCC
>JBBQAC010000057.1:0-19628 GCA_038315915.1 Phormidesmidales cyanobacterium | reverse complement strand
CCCTTTCAACTTCCTGGTCAATCTGCTATCGGGGCTAATTGCCTACTCCTACCATCCGAAGAAGCCTTCTTTGAACATCCCTAACCTCGACGCAAAACCCATCCCTCAGGCCATCTTCTAGCTGTCGAACTCACGTTGGTTAAGTCATCAGCTATTAAGAATGTATATAGGCAATCGCCCTAGGTAAGATGTCAAACCTTTTTTGACATAAATTGCCTGGGCAACGAGCGCTAATTTGCAATCTTTCTTTCAGCAGATTTTCGCCCGGAAAATTTTCTCAAGTGCGCAAGTCGTAGGATCTTTGGGGTCGCCAGCGATATCTGATTGAAGTCACCCGAAACCCTTCTTTTTTCGCTAATATTAAAGGATGCACTATCAACATAGATGATTACCTAACGACCCGCTGCTAGTTATTTGTGGAAAAGCCTTCTCTGCTCACCAAACGCTTCAACCGTTAGACCTTGAAATGTTCGGGCTTGAGAGAAACCCTTTTCAAGAACCTGAGTTAGGAGAGGGCGCTGAAGCCTAACTCTCCAGGCTCGATTTCTTTCTTTCTCATCGTAGTTCAATAGACATGAAGCTTATCAATATTGGATTTGGAAACATCGTTTCTGCAAACCGAATCATCGCCATCGTCAGTCCCGAATCAGCGCCGATCAAACGGATTATTTCTGAGGCGCGCGATCGCGGGCAGCTTGTCGATGCCACCTATGGCAGGCGAACTCGCGCAGTCATGATCACCGACTCAGGGCATATTATCCTTTCCGCCATTCAGCCAGAAACGGTCGCCAATCGCTTTGTCGTTCAAAAAGACGGCGCTCAAAAGGAGTTAGTCAACAGCCATTGACCTTTCTTGATAGCCCTTCCGGTTAGAGGAAGGCTGATAGGGTGGCTATGGACAACGCGCTATCGCAGTTATTACGATTTGCCGAAAGACTTGCCTGTAATGGAAAGCATCGATAGCAGGTTGTTTTCAGCGCTTTGCTCCAGTGCTGCCCCAGCTCAAGCTCTGTGGTTTAAGCGCTATGGTAGAGGCGTCCTTGTCTGCCTACTGATTCACCATACGCCGCATGACTGCCCCCTCTCGCCCTGCCCAATTAGACAAACTCGTTAAGCGATTTGCTCGGATTAGCGAGCCCAAGCGTCGCTATGAGCAACTGCTATGGTACGCCAAAAAGCTTGCAGACTTTCCTGCTGAAGACAAAACGCCCGAAAACAAGGTACCTGGCTGCGTTTCTCAGGTCTATATTACAGCTAGCCTGAATGAAGGAAAGATTGCCTTTCAGGGCGACTCTGATGCGCAAATCACAAAAGGCTTGCTGGCCATGCTGATTGAAGCGCTCAGTGGCCTATCGCCAAAAGAGATTGTTCAGCTTACTCCCGACTTTATTAAGGAAACCCACCTAGATGTCAGCTTGACGCCTTCAAGGGCCAACGGCTTTTACAATATTTTCAAGACGATGCAAAAGAAGGTGCTGCTACTGGTCAGCGAGGCTAGTTGATTTCGCACAGAAAGCATCAATTTGCTCAAACAGTCGATCAACTGTCTCAGAGCCAAGATAGGGGTTGAGTAGGACAGCTTTTAGCCAGCGCTGATGGCGGTAGGTAGGTAAAGAGAGGAAGGTTGCCGCGTTTTCTTCAGCCGTGAGTAAATAACGCTGAAGCTCGGCATTGAGATGATCCCACTGGGCAGGCTCAGCCCAGTCTGGCTGTAGCCGGAAGCACACCAGGTTCATTTGAGGCTCGCTAGCTAGCTGCAAATAGGGCCGCAGGCGGACTGATTTTATAAACTGGTCGGCGATCGCATAGTTATGACGAATAATTTCGGCGTAGCCAGCGCTGCCTAGATGCTGCAATGACAGCCAGAGCTTTAAAATATCGGGGTGGCGAGTGCCTTGAACGGTAAGCTCGCCTAAATTAGGCCACTGGCTGTGCTCTTCCATGTAGGGAGCCGGTATGCGGAAATAGGGCTTGAGCAAGTCAAAGTCTTTGAGCAGGAGAGTGGCGCAAGTTTTGGCGACATAGAGCCACTTTTGGGGATTGAACGTGACCGAATCGGCTTGTTCGATACCCGCCAAAAGGTGGCGATGCTCGGGGGAAAATATTAGCGCTCCTCCGTAGGCTGCATCGACATGGAACCAAAGCTGGTGGGCCTGAGCGAGGTGCGCCATTTCAGCTAAAGGGTCGATATTGCCGGTGACGGTAGTGCCTGCGGTGGCGACGATTGCAAAAGGTGCCTGGCCATCTTGCTGAGCGCGGTCAAGCTGATCTTTAAGGTCGTTGATATCGATTTGAGAGTCGGCGTTGGTGTGGACGGCGATCGCCGCCTTAGATCCCAGCCCCATAATCATGGCGGCCTTTTGCATCGAGGTATGAGCCACTTCAGAAACAAAAAAGACCGGCTGCTTGGTCAGCCCGACGATTCCCGTTTCGAGCGCGTCGAAGGCGACATTGCGAGCGACCGTTAGCGCCTGCAAATTGGCGAGGCTACCGCCGCTGACCATGATGCCGCCGGACGCGCTGCCGAGGCCAAAGCGAGCGGCTAGCTGCTGCATGACCAGAGGCTCAAGTCGCGAGAAGACGGGCGACATTTCAACGCTGAGCATGTTGTTGTTGAGAGCGGCCACCAGAAAGTCGCCAATTACCGACATGGTGGTAGGGATAGAGTCCATATGGCCGATATAGCCAGGGTGGGCGGCGTTCATCGCATGACGCAGGTGCGATCGCATCTGCTCCAGCAACCTATCCGCATCCACGGAATGCTCAGGAATCTGTGCCCACTGCTTCAACTGTTCAGTGCTGATGGCTTCTGGTAGCGGGGATCGGCGCTGAGCCTGAGTCATTTCCTCAAGGGCGATCGCCACTACCCGGTGCAGCAGTGCTTCAATCTCAGCGCGATTATTTCCAGCAGGATCGATAAACGCGGTTTCAGGCAGGATACTCACAGGCGCAAAGATAAATGGCTCGCCAATTGTATAGCAAACTTTATCGCGCCCTGGGCGGTAAGAATTGGAAGAAGGCAGTATTCTGACAGAGGCCATCGCTCAAGCAGCCTTATGACTCTGACATCACGAACACCGGCGATCGCAGGAGGCTGTCTGGCGGCTTTTGCCTGGGGGCTTACTGGCACGTTTATTAAGTTGATGCCTGGCTTTACAACCGTTGAGATTCTCTCTATTCGGATTTTGATTGCGCTGAGTGCGACGCTGATTGTCTTTGTAGCGCGGCCTTCGCTGCTGTCGCAATCGCTGGCGCTGATCCGTAAGCCCAGCGGCATTTTGCTCTCTAGTCTGATGGTGCTGTATTACCTGTTTGCGGTGCGGGCATTTCAGCTTGCGCCTGTTAGCGATGTGACGCTGATGGTGGGGCTCTCGCCGATGATTGGCCTCGCTTTTAAGCTGATGATGGGAAAGGCGCTGGTACGAGCCGAGATAGCGGGTGCCCTGGCTGCTTTCGTCGGCTTAGTAATTTTTGTACTGCCGAAGCTTCAGGGCGTTTCGGGTGAACGCAGAACTTACCTGATAGGACTGCTATTTGCACTATTAGCCGCCTGTGTTTCGCTGGGGTACGCCGCTCTGTTCAAGCAGTATTCGGCTAGCCACGCTGGGCTCAATCCTATCGTGGTTGCCTGTACGACGTTTGCAATTGGGTCGGCGGTGATGGCTCCGATTGCGATCGCCACCTCCCCCCATCTCATTGCCAAGGTACTCCAGCCCGAGTCACTCAATATTGCGCTGGGTTTAGGCATCATCTCGACGGTCGTGCCCACATTTTGCTACAGCTACGCCGCCAAGCATCTGCCGCCCATACTGACGACTACGCTCAATCTGCTAGTGCCTATTTTCGCCTCGGCGCTGGCGTTTTTTTTCCTGCAAGAAACCATCCCGCCGATCAGCATTGGCGGTGCGCTCCTGATTTTGGCTGGCATCGTCGTGCTCTCTTCGGCCAAACCAAAAGCGCCCAAGTCCACGAGATCCGATTGATTTCTACCAATTGAAGCTTACAGATGAATGCCGCATTCTGTTTTTTCACTGCCACGCCAGCGACCGGCACGCTCATCTTCTCCGGCAGCGGTGGGCGTCGTCAGCGGCTGATCGCCGATGCTAGTATAGCCCTGGTCATGCAGGGGGTTGTAAAGTACGTTTCGCTCAAAGGTGTAGGCCCAGATTTCTTTCTTTGCCCAGTTGGCCAGCGGGTTGATCTTGAGTCGTCCCTGGTCATCGCGCTCAAATATCGGCAGCGCCTCGCGAGTTTGTGACTGATCGCGCCGCCGTCCGGTGATCCAGGCTTGTGCCTGCAAGTCGGTGAGCGATCGCTGCAAAGGCTCCACTTTCGTCAGCGCATAAAAACGGTCAATATCGCGCTCCCAAAGCCGGTCACCGTAGCGCTCCGCAAAGGCTTCACGGCTGTTTACCCCCACCGCCCAATAAACATGCAGGTCTAGATCGTAAATAGCCTTAGCCTGCTGCGCGGTGGCCAACGTTTCAGGAAACAGATGCAGCGTATCTAAAAAGATTACCGGTACCGGATGGGACAGTTCCTCATACAGCATGTGAGTGACTGCCAGCATACTGAAAGAAGTAGTCTGTACCAATCCCGCCGGAATATTGCGAACGCACCAGGCCAGAATTTCTTGAGGAGTGGCCTGCTCGAACTGCTGATTGAGATGTTCCAGGTTGAGGGGATTGAGCGTAGCGGTCGGTTGGGCGCTGCCTTTCGAGTTGAGATTGGAGCAGCTAAGTCGCTTGCTGGAAGCCGCAGACGTTGTTGTTAAGGGGGCTTCTATGCACTGAACCATAATAATTGCCGGGTAAAAACTGCCGGATCGCGATGGTCGGCGATCGCCGAAAAGTCGTCAGATTCAATACTACTCTATAAACACGCGTAATCCGGTCGGGATACCGGTCATTGTTTTGATCGGGTCAATCGTGACTTTACTTAAAAGGCTCTGCAAGGGAGATTGCCAATGGGCGACAATAGCTCTGAACCAATTTTGTAGCGACGCTTTGCCGGAGATATCCACCTGATGAAAACGCTTATTTTGTACAGCAAACCTGGCTGTCATCTCTGTGAAGGGCTCCAGGAAAAGCTAGAGGAACTGCCCGTTCAGCTGGAGGTTCGAGACATCACCCAAAACGAAGGGTGGTTTCAAAAGTATCAGTACGAGGTGCCCGTACTCTGTTACCCCATTCAAGTTTCAGGTGAGGCCGCAGCAGGGTTAACGGTCAATACGCTGGAAAACCCACTGCCTCGCGTATCCCCTCGCGCTTCTGTCAAGCAAGTGGCAAAAATGATCCAGGCCCACATCGGCTCCTTTGAGTCATAATCTCCAAAGCTGGCTGGCTATATACACACAAGAGGGAAGGAGATGCTGCTAAAAGAACTGTTTTCTACATTGGATACAGCCGAATTTACGGTGCCTGAAGCGTTGACTCATCACCCTAACTGGCAGCAGCCGGTCACCGGGCTATCGACCAATTCGCAGGCGATCGCCCCCGGCAATCTTTTTATCGGGATGCCCGGTAGCCGGGTCGACGGCGGAGAATTTTGGCAGGGCGCACTAGCCAAAGGCGCAATTGCCGCATTCATTAGTCCCTCAGCGCTCCAGGTCAGACCAGCCGCTAACGATCAGGTTCTGGTCATTACCTCTGACAAAATCCCTCAGCTCTGCGCCGAACTGGCGGCTGCTTTTTACGACCAGCCTGCCGAAAAGATGAATATGGTCGGGGTGACCGGTACCAACGGCAAGACCACCACCACTCACCTCATTGAGTACTTTCTTAGTCAAGCCCAACAAACAACGGCGCTGTTTGGCACCCTTTACAGCCGCTGGCCAGGTCACGAAAAAACCGCTGTTCACACAACCCCTTTCCCGATTGATTTA
This sequence comes from Phormidesmidales cyanobacterium, assembly GCA_038315915.1. Taxonomy (GTDB): domain Bacteria; phylum Cyanobacteriota; class Cyanobacteriia; order Phormidesmidales; family Phormidesmidaceae; genus Phormidesmis. The sequence continues at coordinate 13,744 of JBBQAC010000057.1, read as the reverse complement.
CAGCGCGAATTGGCCGAGGCTTATCAGGCTGACTGTCAGAACGTGGTCATGGAAATTAGCTCCCATGCCCTGGCCCAGCACCGCGCATGGCGCATTCCGTTTCAAGTCGCTGTTTTTACCAATCTCACCCAAGACCATCTTGACTATCACAAAGATCTTGATGACTACTTTGCCGCCAAGGCACTGCTCTTTGGTTCTGACTATCTGGTAGGCAGGGCGATTGTGAACAAAAAAGATCCCTACGGGCAAAAGCTAATTGCAACGCTTGATCCCGCCCAGGTGTGGACTTATAGCATCAGCGATCGCAGCGCCGACCTCTACACAGAAGATCTCGCCTATGAGCCTGCGGGCGTCAGCGGAATGCTCTGTACGCCCGCAGGAAAACAGGCTTTTTCGTCACCGCTGGTGGGCCAGTTCAATCTAGAAAACTTGCTGGCAGCGGTTGGGGCGGCGTTGCATCTGGGCGTTTCTCTATCGCAGATCGTAGAGGCCCTGCCCCGGTTTGCAGGCGTACCGGGCCGGATGGAGCGGGTTCAGGTGCAGGCCGATCAGGACATTAGCGTGATTGTCGACTACGCTCATACACCCGACAGTTTGGAAAATGCGCTGAAGGCGGCGCGGCCTTTTATTTCGGGGCGGCTGATCTGTGTGTTTGGCTGTGGAGGGGATCGCGATCGCACCAAGCGCCCGCAAATGGGCCGGATTGCTTATGAACGCGCTGATTGGGCGGTAGTCACTTCTGATAATCCGCGCACAGAAGACCCCGCGCAAATTTTAAAAGATGTCGTAGCCGGTATTGACGGGCCGCTTGATGCCGATCAGGTGGTGAGCGATCGCGCCCAGGCAATTCGCAGCGCTATTCTTCAGGCCCAGCCAGGCGACGGCATTGTGATTGCGGGCAAAGGTCACGAAGACTACCAAATTTTAGGCACTGAGAAAATTCACTTCGATGACCGGGAGCAGTCTCGCCATGCCCTGAACGAACGGCTAGCCAATCAATCAGGCAATTCTAAGGGAGAAAATGCCGAACTCATGGCATAAATCGGCAATTATTTGGGCACATTTAAGTAAATTCAGTGTCCGGATCAGCTAGATGACGGGCTTACCCGCTGGCTGAGCCTGTTCTCCTGATATTTACAGTTGCTAGTGCACCGGTATCTTTTGTGCCGGTTATTCATTATCCATACACCATGTCGCCCTTATCTTTACAGACCTATTTGGTCAGTGCGCAGTCTCATCTGCCGGCTGTCTCAGTTGACCCTCGCGGCTTCAAAACAGCGCTGCGATCGCTAGTCAACTTTCTGATTGCGAATCAGGTGCCAGCAACATTGTGGCTGAAGCTCCCTAAGGACGATGCCTGGTGGAAAGATATCTGGCGATATGGTCAGCAGGCCGCAGGCTGCAATATTTACATACTGGGCGGCCAAACCGGCACCGTCGCCGAAGGCATGGTCGCTCGCCTGCACCCTATCACCATTGCGCCGGATGCCGTCCTTAAAAAAGAGTATTTGTGTTTGGCTACCGCCGACCAGTTCGTCGGCGTACTGCTCGCTGCTCGTAACTCCGCCAGTGAGACCGCTACCGATAAACGCACGCTGAAGCTCTATTGTTCTACTTCAACTCAGGTTGTGACAGCGCTATCAGCGGGCATCAAGCAGGCAATTGAAGGTAGCCTGCCTGTGGCTCCAGCCGCGAACCTTGCCAATGGCTCAGCAAATACTTTAGCGTCAGCAGACTGTTCAGACGCTGAGCGGGTTTCATCGCCTGAAGATCCATTTGCAGGTAGCAGGGCCGTCTTAAGTCAGTGGGCGCATTATTTTCCTGGCGATCTCGCTAGCCGGGGAGCTTTGCCGCTCACCGATGCTTTTTTGGTTTGGCAGCTTCAGTTTCAAGAAGAGTTGCGATCGCAGCTAGCCACCTACCGCAGTGGCGGCCAGAGCGCACCCAATATTCCGCTATCTGCCCTGGCAACCGATTTTCTGGCGCAGGCCAGTCAGGAGCTACAGTCGCCGCTGACCACGATAAAAACCGCACTCACGCTGCTTGGCTCCCCAACGCTAAAGCTGGCGCAGCGGCAGCGATATTTGGACATGATCGGCGCTCAGTGCGATCGCCAAAAGTCTTTGATCAACAGCGTCATCGACCTGCTACAGCTTCAGACGACTGCTGCTGCTGCGCCCCACGCCTTACAGCTAGCAGATATTATTCCAGGCATTGTCAGCACCTATCAGCCCATTGCCGAAGAGGACGGCATTATGCTGGCCTACACCGTTCCGTCCAATCTCGCAAAAGTGATGGGCGCAGAAGCAGGACTAAAAAAAGTGGTCACCCACCTCATTATCAACGGCATTCAAAATACGCCTCAAGGAGGACGAGTTTGGGTGGCAGCGACTCCTCACGATGCCAACTTTGTTGCGGTGACCGTACAGGACTCGGGAAGCGGCATTGCCAAAACGGATATTGATAAGCTGTTTGAAGCTTTCTATCGCAGCCCTAGCAATGCCAAAGCAGGCGCTGGGCTAGGACTCACGCTGGTACAGCATCTGATTGGACGAATGGGGGGGAGCGTCTCTGTCGATAGCGAACCGAGCCGGGGCACCACCTTTAAAATTCTGCTGCCGGTGGATCGCGCCCATTCAACATCGACTCAGAGTTCACAGGGCGAGCCGGTCAGTGGCAGCTTGCCCAGTAGCGACGCTCAAGGGACAGGCCATTCGTTCTCAACTGGAGCCGGTTCGTCTTCGTCATTTGCCTATGCCTCACCCGCTGCTATTTAGCTTGCTATCAGCATTTACCGGTTCAGCTTGCCTACGGATTCTCGTTTCCTCCCAGAGTTTCTATCAGCAGTTGAGCCTGCGCCTGTTTGGCTTTGAGGAACTGATCGCACTGCTGCAAAGCCCCTACCGCTTCGGCAAACTGATCAAAAATATCTGCCAGGGGAAGCTCGCCCGTTTCTAGCTGGCGGGTAATAGCTTCGATGCGTTCGAGGGCGTCTTCGTAGCGCCAGTCGTCAGGGAGGGCTGTTTTTTTTGGGGTACGAGGCATAGTTGTTTTGATTTAGGGATGACTTTTCTCAGTGACAGTCGCTTTGAGCTGCCCCTGACCGAGCTGAATCTCTAGTTCAGCGCCTAGCGGGACTTGAGCCGCTTCGGTAGCGATGAGACCTTCGGCTTTGACCAGGGCATAGCCGCGCTTGAGTACGGCCTGTGGATCGAGTGTAGCCAGCTTTTCTTGGAGAACCTGGTGCTGGTGCTGGGCTCGTTGCAGCCGCTGGGTCAGAGTGCCGATTAGCTGTTGGCGCTGCCAGCGAATGTCGCGCTGATGCTGGGCAATCTGTTTATCCAGGCGCAGGCGCTGAAGATCTTGTTGAAGCGATCGCACCTGGTATTGAGCCGTTTGCAGTTGGCGCGAGACGACCTGAGCAATGCGCTGCAAATACTGTACCTGCTCACCGTAGAGATCATCCAGGCTAGGCACTGCTCTCTCCGCCGCCGCCGTAGGCGTATGCGCACAGACATCGGCCACCAGATCAGCTAAAGATTCATCGCGCTCATGGCCGATGCCGGTGATGACTGGAATAGACGACTGAGCGATCGCCACTACCACCCGCTCATCGTCAAAACAGGCCAGATCTTCGCTGGCCCCGCCGCCCCGTGCTAACAGCAGTACATCGGCATGGCCGTCGGTGGTGACGAGAGCGATCGCCGCTGCAATTGAAGCCGCTGCCTGCTGCCCCTGTACCGTCGCCGGGGACAGTAAGACCTTGACTGTGGAATTTCGCTGCATCAGCGTCCGCTGAATGTCTCCCCAAGCAGCGGCCTGCGGAGAGGTGACGACCGCCAGGGTTTGCGGGTAGGCGGGCAGCGGACGCTTCCGGGCCTGATCAAACAACCCTTCGGCGGCGAGGCGCGATCGCAGTTGCTGGTAGCGCAACGCCTGGAGCCCTTCACCAGCAGGCAGCACCTGCCACACCGTAAGCTGATACGATCCCCGCTTAGGATACAGGCGAATTTGCCCTAGCACTGTCACTTGCTCACCTACCTCGGGCAGAGTCGCCAGTCGGGGAAGCTGCGATTTCCAGACCACACAGTTGACAGAGGCCGAACCATCCGGCTCCTGCAAAGTGAAAAAGCAGCCCTGACGGTGGTTATGGGCACTCGACACCTCTCCCACCACCCAGATCTTCCGCAATTGTGGATCTTCCTCCAGCAGCAGCTTCAAATAATCTGTGAGACCCGCCACGCCCACAGCCAAATCAGCGACCTGCTCAGACATAGGATCTATCCTCTTGGTCAAACTCCAACGACATCTATGCAATCTAGAGCAGCTTTCTAGCTGACTTTTATCTTGCCAAAACCTATCAAAGAATTAGCTATGTTTGCTGGTTTATCCAGGCGCGCGCTGCGCTAAATCAATAAAGCGATCCAATAAAACAGCCCAGGTCACAGGAACCTGGGCTTATCAAAATACTGATCATGAATGGGATTACGCTTTATTTACTAGCTGGTGATTTGATAATTTTTTATCAACAGCTCTGTGCGAACAATTATTCGCAACAACCAAATACTAAAGCCGTAGCGGGACAGCAGACTGTCATGACGGGCTTAGGCAGGCCCTTAGGCCAAGACCTCATGTTCAGCAGGACTCACCTGATACTTGATTAAGTTAGCGAGTTCCTGAAGCTGATTAATTGCTTCGGCACCCTCTAGCTTCATGAGTTCGCGGTCATCGCGCATCTCCGTCCAGGTGATTCCGTAGTCAGAGACTAGGAACCGGATCAGATGGTCACCACCTAAGCTCACTATAAAGGAAGCGCTGTTCAGCTCTTCTCCACAGGTATAGCAAGAGGCTAAGTACCCCCTTTTCTCTAATACAACCGCCAGCGCCTTCAGGTCTAAAACCAGATCCTGGACAAACTGTCGGTGCTGATTTGCAAGTCTGACAAACATTGTCTTTCCTCTACACCATCTAGTGATTTTACATACTTCGCTTAATTTTTTCTTAACAGACTGCTTATTATAGTGAGTTAGCTTGACTAAAAACGCCAGTTCCAGCGTTTCTAGCTAGTTCGCTTGAGCCGTTACGCGTACTGTTACCACAAGTGTAACCTTTTGCAACAGTTTTAACCGATGGATATCGAAAGGCACCTATGCAGCCACCGAATATACCATGCTTGAAAGTATCAGCTTAAGAAATCTCGAACTGTAGCGAATTTGTCTGCTGAATTTGTTTTGTCGTTATTCCCCTTCCAAACTGCCTTTAAACGCTTCCTTTCAGGCGCTTTTGGCATAGGCACTTGACTGGCGTCACCAAAATGAGAATGACTGCGGGCAATGCTACTGAATATGATCTACGCTAACTGTGACCCTGTTCTAACGCAACGCAGAGGGCAATAAAAGAATATGATGCTTCTAGATCAAAATTGTGACAAAAGCTGACATAACTTCTTCAGCTAAATCTTTGAAGCAGGTGTCTGTCGCAATACGATAGCAGAGACTGCTTAGTCAACATTAGGCAATAGCTGTCAGTCAACAACTGACCACCAGCCAAAGCCGGGGCCGATGAAGCGAATCGTCAGCCATGCTACAACCATTAAGATAATGCCGGCCCAAGCACCTCGGCTCGTCCAATTGACAAATTTGATGGCGGTCTCTTTGCTGATTGGCAATCCGGGAAGGATGGGTTCTGGCTTGCCGTAGTTTTCTCCCAATGCCTCTTGCCGGCGTTTGGATTCTCCCATTGTGCTCACCAATTCAATAGTTGCTATGCGCGTGAGCGCTTTTAGTTTTATGTCGCTATTTTCTCATCATAGCGGTTGGGCATAGCCGTCTGCTAAACCGTTTAGCGAAATTATTATTTGTTCAATCTAGTGAGATAGATTAGCTAATGGCCTTCACCGCTTTCACTCGAAATAGCACTGACAGCAGGGTTAAACCAGTCTTCATGAAGGTAGCTGCTGCGGGCAACCGGGCTCAGCGCCGCCAGGATCTGTTGTCCATAGCTGCGGTAGTTGACCCGGTTGTCCAGCAGTGCTATGACGCCTTGATGCGATCGCACTGGGGCCACCGCATGCTGCAAGGTACTCAGCGCTTCCGGCAGGAGATACGCCTTAAACCAATCTTGGCGGCGGCGTTTGTAAGTGGTGACTCGACCGGCGACGAGCGGATTTTCTAGCGAAGGAATGGGCAGGGTTGTGATGATCAGCAGTCCCGGCGGTGCAAAGGCTGCCTGATGCGATCGCCAGTACTCCCAGCCCGTGATCAAAATGCCCTGCGCGTCCACTGGCGATTCTACCTGCACCCGAGAGCCAAATTCAGCCGCTAATATCGCTGCTAGCTGCGCCCTGATCGGCACATCCCCAATCACAATTACGGTGGGGCTGCTAGGGATAGGGTTGCCCTCTTGAATCAGCCCTCTCGCCGCCAGCAACAGGCGAATTTCCTGTAATGCCGCCGCTTTGAAGTGGCTGGTATTGGGCATCGGCAAGCGATCAGGCAGATAAAGCTGCACCATGTCGTGACGCTGGTCGGGGCCAAAGCGAACACAGGTCATTTCGCCCAGTCCCAGGCGATCGCGATAGCGTTCAGCTTTAGCATTGGCATCTAGCGCTGCACCGATTAGCACGACGGGTTGCTGAGCCCACACCGGCATCAATTGCTCTCGCATATCGGTCGGCCCGCAGCATAGTTCTACGCTGCCTATCTCGCGGTCTGCGCGACTCCAGGCCAGCCGCTCCTGTTGTGAGAACTGCTGCCAAAATCGTCGCCACCGTAACGGCATTTGAGCTTGATCCCCGTAGTCTTGAACCGCGTTTTGTAGCTCGTGCAGCAACACTTTCTCGGTCTCGTCGATCAGGTGACAGCCGTATGGATTGGCTGGATGCTGAAAAACAGCGTAGGTGATGCGAACCCGCAAGTCGCGAATCAACTGCCTCTGGCTCGGATAGGCTAGCATCAGCGACTCCCAATCTGAAGCGGACACAGCCACACTGAGATTGCCCTGTACCCACCGCTCTAATTCACCCGCGCCATCTATCAGCGTGGGAATCCTCGGGGGAAAGCGGCTTTGAGCAGAGGCGGGGGAACTGTCTGAAGCATTCAGGCGATCGCCCAGCCAACTCTGAACTGAAGTTACCAGCAGCCCCCGGAAATCCTCAACGGGCCAGCGATCGCCTGAGCGTACCGACTTTACTACCGGTAGCCCCTCCTGCAAATTCGGAATATCTTGCTGTAGCACCGTTTCCAGAATTTCCTCCGGCAGTGCCAAAACAGCAGGCTCTGGCCACAGCAATGCTGGCATCAGGTAGCTGAGCCGGTGGCTACCCTGATAAGCGGCCAAACTGTCTATTTGTAGTAAGGCACTTCGTCCGACTCGCAGCGCCCTGGCCACTAGCCTGGCCATCGTCAAATGGTGGGGCCATTGAGTGTGCCCTTGTTCTCGCAGATAAGCCCGAAGGCGCTGATGGACTTCTGTTTCGATCACAGGCGGTGGGGTAAATTAGCTGGCAGCAAGCGACATCCTCAGAACTGAGTGGGTTTTATTGTGACACATCCCTCTAGCCGGGTTAGATGGGAAGATGGAAACAGACGCGGCACTAGCCGCTATTGAGATCAAAGAATATCGCTATGAACATTGGGATCGTCGGGTTAGGACTGATTGGCGGATGCCTGGGACTAGACTTTAAAGCATTGGGGCATCGAGTGGTTGGGGTCGGGCGGCGAGCAGAGACCTGCCATCAGGCGCTCAACCGGCGCATCGTGGATGTGGCTAGCACGGATATCGCGGCGCTTCAGCCTTGTGAAGTCGTCTTTATCTGTACGCCCATTGCCACCATTGTGCCCCTAGTGATAAAGCTATCAGCCGTCCTCAACTCCAGCACTATTATCACTGAGGTGGGCTCGGTCAAGGCGGCAATTGTGGCCGAGGCGACCCGACACTGGCCTCAGTTTGTCGGCGGTCATCCGATGAGCGGCAAGAGCGAGGCGGGCCTCTGTGCGGCTGAACCAGGTATTTTTCAGCAGCGGCCCTATGTGATCACCCCGGTAGCTACAGCTCGCTTTGCGACGAATCCAGGCGCTGTCACTACCATAGAGCATCTCGCTCAGCAGCTCGGAGCTGAGATTTACCACTGCTCGCCTGAGGCGCATGATCGTGCGGTCGCCTGGATCTCTCATTTGCCCGTGATGGTCAGTGCCAACTTGATCGCCGCAGCGCTGCAAGAACCTGACGGTGAAGTGCTGATGCTGGCACAGCAGCTCGCTAGCTCTGGCTTTCGCGATACCAGCCGGGTAGGCGGCGGCAATCCCGAATTGGGTGCGATGATGGCCCAGTACAACCGGAATGAAGTGCTGCGATCGCTCCAGCACTACCGAAACGCAATTACCGCCACCATTGAGCAAATAGAGTCCGAGGACTGGCGGGCGATCGCCCACCTGCTCAAGGTCACTCAAGCCGCTCGCCCTTCCTTCGTTGCTGATTAACCGGTTTGGGACAGCTTGAAAAGGTCAGCAGCAGATATATCCAAACGCAGATCTCCAAACGCAGATCTCCAAACGTTGTGCTACAGACCCGATCCCAACTCCATCACCGGCTCCTGATACAGCACTGCGGTAAAGATCACCGTCGAGCCCAGCCCCTCACCCATACTGATAAACTGCACCTTTCCGCCCATTGCTTCTACCAGTCGCTGAGAAATTGCTAGCCCCAAGCCCGTGCCCTCGTATTGCCGCGTCCGGGCACTGTCCACTTGTGAAAACGTCTGAAACAGCCGATCCTGCTTTTCCAATGACACCCCAATTCCGGTATCAGCCACGCTGATTTTCACCAAGCCGGGCCAGATTTGGCCTTCAAATTCAACCGGCTGAGGCTTGATTTCTGTACTGATCGTGATTTCCCCCTCGTGGGTGAACTTGTTGGCATTACCCACCAGGTTGAGCAATACCTGTTTCAGTCGCTGATAGTTGCCGTACAGCTTAATTTCATCCAGCGTGGCAGGCAGCACAATGTCAAAGCCCAGGCCGCTGAGTTCGATATGAGGCCGCAGCGAGTTTTCAATCTCAGCCAGCAGCTCTTTCAAACTCACCGCGCTCATGGCCAAATTCATCTTGCCCGCTTCGATCTTAGCGATATCGAGCACATCGTTAATCAGATTCAGCAGATGAATAGCTGAGTTGTGAGACTCCTGGATAAACTCCAGCTTCTCTTCGTCATTATCGGCCATGTCGTCGAGCACCAGCCGCAAAAAACCAATCATTCCATTGAGGGGCGTTCTCAGCTCATGAGAGGTATTCGCCAAAAAATCGCTTTTTAGCCGAGAAGCTTCTTCAGCCTGACGCCTGGCTTCTTCTAGCTCATCATGCTTACGCCTGAGCTGATCGTTAGTCTGCCGCAGCGCTTGGGACTTTGTCCGCAGTTCCTGGGTGATGTTTTGGCTTTCGCTGAAGAGTTTGGCATGGGCGATCGCCGTCCCGACCTGATCGGTCAGCTCCTGAATCAGCTCAATTTCAAACGGTTGCCAGGGCCGATCAGGGGGCTGCTGGAGCACCAGGATGCTGTTGGGTTCACTCTGATAGCAGGTAGCCACTGTCAACACGGTGTAAGGCCGATCATCTTCCCCACGCTCAAAGTCAGAAATCACTGGCTCCAAGCTCTGTAGTGTGTCTAAAAAGTCAGACTTCAACGCCAGATCGAATGTTTTGCCCAGACAGGGGTGAAGCTCTACCTGATGATATTCAGCGACCACCGTCAATGTCTGCATCTGCTGAGAGTAATCACACACCAGACAGCGGTCTAGTCCCAGCATCTCGCCGAGCCCACCGACCGTTTGCTGCCAGATTGTCGTGAGATCGAGCGTTTTGCGAATGTTAGAGGCCACCCGCGACAGCAGCGCGTAATAGCTACTGTCACCGTCGCCGCTTGACAGCCTCACCTCAGAGAGCTGCGCCGCCTCAAGGACGATCCGGCGACCCACCCCCACCAGACTCGCGACTTTATGGGTTGTCTCGGCGGCAGCATCAGTCGGCAACGGACTCAGCAAAAACTCAAAACTGACCGGCTGACTGCCGCAGCGCACCACGCATTGGAATTCTTCAGGTTTTTGGCTGGCGAGCACCTGCCGCACCCGCCGAAAATAATCTTCTATTGCGACCGGGCCAAACAGCGCCATCACCGACTCACCGATCAGGCTTTGAGTATTGTGGCAGTCAATAATGTCAGGCCAGTGGAGAGATAAAATCTCACCTTGAGCGCTGTGGGTAACAACCAGCGCATTGTTGGACTGAGCGGTCTCGCTCAGCGCTGGGTTGGTGAGTAACCCCACTTGGTCTGTAAGGGACACCGAGGTCGACTCAATGGACAAAGCGGGATGAATAGGCCGAGGCATCGCTTCAACTAAAAATTGTGCATACGTCCTAGAACCACAAGGCAGCAGGATGTGACAGAAGCCTATAGTGATGGAGATTGAGCAGATTTTGCATCACTTAAAGCCGGGTAGCTTTAGGTGAGCTGAGCACCTTCTCACCCAGATTATCGCTTATTGGCCCAGATTCCGGCAACGATGCGACATCGGCCCTTATCCCTATCAGCCCCTATCGCCAATGGATCACCCCTATGTATCCCATGGGCGCGCTCAAATCCTCACTGGAGGATTTAGTATGAGTGAATATTCTCGTAATTTTTCTTAGCGGCCTTTTCATGACCGACGTACCCGTTTCTCGCCTGCGTAACTTTTCTATCATTGCCCATATCGACCATGGCAAGTCTACGCTGGCTGATCGGCTCTTGCAGACCACGGGGACGGTGAGCGATCGCGACATGAAGGCCCAGTTCCTCGATTCAATGGACATTGAGCGCGAGCGCGGCATTACGATCAAGCTCCAGGCCGCCCGGATGAACTACACCGCCAAAGACGGTGAGACCTATGTGCTTAATCTGATTGACACGCCCGGACATGTGGACTTCACCTATGAGGTCTCCCGATCGCTTGCAGCCTGTGAAGGGGCACTGCTAGTCGTCGATGCCTCCCAGGGCGTAGAAGCGCAAACGCTAGCCAACGTATACCTGGCCATTGAGAACGATCTGGAAATTATTCCGGTGCTTAATAAGGTAGATCTGCCGGGAGCTGAGCCTGAGCGGGTAAGGCAGGAAATCGAAGAGATAGTCGGGCTCGATTGCAGCGGTGCCATCAAGGCATCCGCTAAAGAAGGCATTGGCATTGCCGAAATTTTAGAATCGATTGTCTATCTAGTACCGCCCCCAGCAGATACGACTGCAAAACCGCTGCGTGCCCTGATTTTTGACAGCTATTACGACAGCTATCGCGGGGTGATTATCTATTTTCGGGTGACCGATGGCGTGGTAAATAAGCGCGATCGCATTCGTCTGATGGCTTCCGGCAAAGAATACGACATTGACGAACTCGGCGTGCTCTCACCTAATCAGGTACAGGTCGATGATCTTCATGCAGGTGAAGTCGGCTACATAGCCGCCTCGATTAAGTCAGTAGAAGATGCTCGCGTAGGCGATACCATCACTCTGGTCAAAGAGCCTGCCGCCGAAGCTTTAGAAGGTTACGTCGAAGCCAAGCCAATGGTCTTCTGCGGGCTATTCCCCACCGACGCTGACCAGTACGAAGATCTGCGCGAAGCTTTAGACAAGCTGCGCCTGAATGATGCCGCTTTGCAATATGAGCCAGAAACATCCAGCGCTATGGGTTTCGGCTTCCGCTGCGGCTTTTTGGGCTTGCTCCATATGGAGATCGTTCAAGAGCGGTTAGAGCGAGAGTACGACCTGGATCTGATTACGACTGCACCTTCGGTCATTTACCGGGTTACGGACATTAAGGGCGAGGTGATCGAAATTGACAATCCGAGCCTGCTGCCCGACCCGCAGTATCGCGAAAAAATTGAAGAACCCTACGTCAAAGTCGATCTGATCACGCCTGAAGAATTCGTCGGCACCCTGATGGAACTGTGTCAGAGCCGTCGGGGTGATTTTCAAGATATGAAATACCTGACCCCAGGGCGAACTACACTGATGTACGAAATCCCCCTGGCAGAAGTCGTTACAGACTTTTTTGACCAGATGAAATCACGCAGCCGGGGCTACGCCAGTATGGAATACCAGCTCATCGGCTATCGGGCAAACCCTCTGGTTAAACTCGATGTGATGATCAACGGTGACACAGTAGATCCCCTTGCAGCCATTGTGCACAAGGACAAAGCCTACTACGTGGGCCGCGCCCTGACCGAAAAGCTCAAGGAACTGATTCCCCGTCATCAGTTCAAAATTCCAATTCAGGCTTCTATCGGGAGTCGCATTATTGCCAGTGAAAGCATCCCGGCGCTGCGTAAAGATGTGTTGGCAAAGTGCTACGGCGGCGATATCTCCCGGAAGAAAAAGCTGCTCAAGAAGCAGGCTAAAGGCAAAAAGCGACTGAAGTCGATTGGGACGGTCGATGTTCCTCAGGAAGCCTTTATGGCCGTGCTTAAGCTAACGCCTAGCAGTTAGTCGAGGAAATACGGAGACGATTAGCCGCGCTTTGGTAAGGTGTCAATAATTTTTGGGTATGTATAGAAACGGTTGAAGTTTCTGTGAACTCAAAGTTTTTAGTCGTTGAGTCTTAAATTCTTTGTTACATTTTTAGGCAGTTTCGGCTCGTAGCTGAATTCTAAGTATCCTTTTAGACGTTGAATCTATGAGAATTTTAGTCACCGGGGGTGCTGGTTTTATCGGATCCCATCTGATTGACCGATTGATGGAAGCCAACCACGAAGTGATTTGCCTGGATAATTTTTATACCGGGCACAAGCGCAACGTTCTGCGCTGGATGGACAATCCTTACTTCGAGGTGGTTCGTCACGACATCACAGAGCCTATCCGCATGGAAGTTGACCAGATTTATCATCTGGCCTGCCCTGCCTCGCCGGTTCACTATCAGTACAATCCGGTAAAAACAGTCAAGACCAACGTGCTAGGCACACTCAACATGCTGGGCTTAGCGAAGCGAGTGAAGGCCCGCTTTTTCCTAGCCTCTACATCAGAGGTGTATGGCGATCCGGAGGTGCATCCTCAGCCCGAAGAATATCGCGGAAACGTCAATACCATCGGCATTCGTAGCTGTTATGACGAGGGCAAGCGGATGGCTGAAACCCTGGCATTCGACTATCACCGTCAAAACGATGTTGATATTCGGGTGGTACGCATTTTCAACACCTACGGCCCCCGGATGCTCGAAAACGACGGTCGGGTGGTGAGCAACTTTATCGTTCAGGCGCTCAGCGGCCAGCCTCTGACCGTGTATGGTGACGGCTCTCAAACCCGCAGCTTTTGTTACGTTTCAGACCTCGTAGAGGGCTTCATCCGGCTGATGAACGGCGCTCAAACAGGCCCTATAAACCTGGGAAATCCGGGCGAATACACCATCTTAGAGCTGGCGCAAACCATTCAAAAGATGGTGAATCCCGATGCCGAAGTACAGTACAAGCCTCTTCCTCAGGACGATCCTCGCCGACGCAAGCCCGATATTACTAAAGCCAGAAAATTTTTAGATTGGGAGCCTGAAGTGCAGCTCCATGATGGATTGGCTAGGACCATTGCTGACTTCCGCGATCGCATGGCAGCCAACGGCACACTCAGTGAAAATTTGGGCAACCCACGAGGTGAAGCCGCAGTTACAGCGTCTTAAATCAAACATAGCCACCCACGACCAAAATTGTTAACCCATTAGAGAGCTTTATTATCATGC
>JBBQAC010000045.1:0-21261 GCA_038315915.1 Phormidesmidales cyanobacterium | reverse complement strand
AAAGCGGTAGAACTACTCTATTGAGAACATCTCCAGCACTCTCTGTGTGACCGGGAATCTCGACTCTCATAGACGAAATTTCCACGTCCTCAGACGAGGGCTTTTTCGACAAAATACGAAATCTATACTGCAAACATGGCCGACTTTTCGGATAGGCTCTAAGCCCCAGAGCTGATCGACATTCTCAGTCGCAAAACCGTTTTCAGTGAGCAATTGTTCAAGCGATTGAATAGCCGCGATCGCCTCTGCAAACTGAGAGGTAGTAAACCCCACCCATGCCTTTGTCGCGAGCAACCACGGACGAGTGCGCACCAGTTCAGGCGGAAACGCTGCCAGCGCCTTGCGGACAATCACCACGTCACAGCGAGGATTATCTCGGGTCTGAATTTCTGCCTCAATTAAACGAGCAGCATGTTCAAACGACTGTGCAGCAGTAGCATGTTGAATCGCTTCTGCAATATGATCCTGTTGTTCGTACCACTGGGCAGCGCGGGTATGATAGATATCTGTGCGACCTGAATCTGTTCGCGTTAAGAGGTGGCGCAAGGACTCGGCAAACAGGTGATGGTATCGGTACCAGGTGCGATCGCTATCCAACGGCACCACAAATAGATTGTGACGCACTAGCTGTTCTAGCGTCTCAGAGCCATTGGCCAGTTCATCTCCGATAACGGCCTCACAGAGCGAACCACACATTTGCTCCAATACAGAAGTTCGCAGCAAAAATGTTTGCAGCGCAGGCGACTGACGGCCTAAAACCTCGTCTACCAGATAGTCCAGAATATAACCCTGGTTGCTCTTCGCCGAGTCGATCAGCGCTAGCGGATCGGGCGCATCTTTCAGCGAAAGCATGGCTAGCTGTAAGCCTGCAATCCAGCCTTCTGTTTGGCTTTGCAGCGCCGCGACCTGCGATTTTGTGAGCGTCAGAGACTGAGCCAAAAACGCAGTGGCTTCCTCATCGGTGAACCGCAGGTCGGCGGGGCGCAATTCTGTTAACTGGCCGTAGACTCGCAGCTTGCCTAAAGGCAGTGGCGGATCGGTGCGAGTGGCGATCGCCAAATGAACTTGAGGCGGTAAATACTCTATAAAAAAAGTCAGAGCCGCATGAATAGTCGAATCCTCAATCAGATGATAATCATCTAAAGAGAGAATTAATTCTGATTGTGATCGCGACAATTCATTCAGCAATGGCGTCAAAAACGTCTCGAAAGCAGCCGCTTCAGCCGACTGTAAAATGGACAGCGTGGCTTCCCCGACCGTTTTGTCAACGGTCTGCAATGCAGCTACAACGTATGTCCAGAAGCGCTTTGAATCATTATCGCGCTGGTCTAGAGCCAGCCAGCTAACCGGCAGTTGCGTTTGCTGTGCCCAGGCGCTCAAAACCGTTGTTTTGCCAAAGCCCGCCGCCGCTGAGATTAAAATCAGCTTGCGGGTTAGACCCTGATTGAGCTTTTCTAAAAGGCGATCGCGATGGATCAGGGGCGATCGCACTGAGGGAACGTGCAGCTTGGTGATGAGAAGAGAGTCGGCCACGATGAATCTTTTTTGTCTATCCTTTTGGCTAGTGAAATGATAAGCCGAACTCGTCATAATGAAACAAATGATCTATGAGTATTTGCCGGATGGCAAAATTTCGTAACACACTGTTTATAAATCCTGAAGAATGGAGAAAGCTACTGGGCAGGCGGCCATAGAAGTCATTTATCGAGCTGAGTCGCGTCGTGTTTTTGCGACGCTGGTTCGACTTCTGGGCGACTTCGATTTGGCTGAAGAAGCGCTTCAGGATGCGTTTGCGGCGGCAGCAGAAAAATGGCCCCGTGAGGGTGCGCCCGCAAATCCCCGCGCGTGGCTGGTATCTACCGGGCGTTTCAAAGCCATCGACACCCTGAGGCGGCGGACTCGCTTTGATGCTTCTCTCTCAGAACTGGCCTCCAAGGTTGACGCAAAAACTGACCCGCTCGCCGTAAAAGATGACGATTGCGTGGAGGATGATCGCCTGCGATTGATGTTCACCTGCTGCCATCCGGCTCTGTCGTCCGAGGCTCAGGTAGCGTTAACCCTGCGAGAGATCTGCGGACTTACTACTGAGGAAATTGCCAGCGCTTTTTTGATTGCGCCCTCTACCCTGGCGCAGCGGATTGTGCGGGCCAAAGCCAAGATTCGCACGGCGGGGATTCCTTATCAGGTACCGTCAAAAGCCGATCTACCGGAGCGGTTAGACACCATGCTTCAAACGATTTACCTGGTGTTTACTGAAGGTTATGCAGCTTCATCCGGCATATCGCTGACGCGGGCCGACCTCTCGAATGAAGCGATTCGGTTGGGGCGACTGCTGTGGGAGTTACTGCCAGAGGCTGAAGTGATGGGGCTGCTGGCGCTGATGCTATTGCAAGAGTCTCGGCGCACCGCGCGCACTTCCCCGACAGGCGACCTGATTCTACTCGAAGACCAGGATCGGTCTCTTTGGCATCCGGGCCAGATAGCAGAGGGCAAAGCGCTGGTACAGCAGGCATTCTCCTCAGGGCAAGTTGGGGTGTATACGATTCAGGCAGCGATCGCATCCATTCATGCCGAAGCCCCCAATGCGGCGTCTACCAACTGGTCAGAAATTGTAGCCCTGTACAGCTTGCTCCAGCAGGTAGAGCCTTCTCCAATTATTGCTCTGAATCGGGCGGTAGCCATAGCTATGCGTGACGGCCCCGCAGCAGGACTCGACCTGATTAACACTATCTTATCTGAGGGCAATTTGGCCAACTATCATCTGGCTCATGCGGCACGGGCCGATCTGTGTCGGCGGCTAGGTAAAGCGACTGAGGCCAAAGCGTCCTATCAAAAGGCACTGACCCTGGTAAAGCAAGAACCGGAGCGCCGCTTTTTGGAACAACGCTTGCGCGAACTGAGGTAAAAAATATTTTTTCACCTGTCGATTTATCCCTTCCCCAAACGACTACTGAATATAGGTGACCATTTCACATCCCATTTTAAGGAGCACTCACCATGAAAACTAGCACCCTTGTGCATCCGCCGGTTGTCTCCCCAGAAACCTGGCTTGTCGAGCGTAAAGCACTGCTGGCAGAGGAGAAGGCATTGACTCAGCAGCGCGATCGCGTCAACGCCAAGCGTCGCCGACTACCCATGGTCAAGCTAAATAAAAAGTACGTTTTTGGAAACCCTACAGGTTCAACCAGCCTGCTTGACCTGTTCGAGAATCGCCGTCAGCTCATCATCTATCATTTTATGTTTTCCCCCGACCGGGAGGCGGGCTGTCCCGGCTGTACAGGCTTTGTCAACGCGCTGGGCGACCTGTCTCTGTTGAAGGAGTGCGACACGACTTTTGCGCTTGTTTCTCGGGCACAGTTAGCCAAGCTTGAGCCATACAAAGCCAAGCATGAATGGAATCTGCCGTGGGTCTCATCTTTTGGCAGCGACTTCAACTACGACTTCCATATCACCCTGGACGAATCGGTTGCCCCGGTCGAGTACAACTATCGCAGTCAGCCGGATCTAGGAGAGAGTCCCTTCATGAAGGGCGAAAACCACGGACTGAGCGTGTTCTTCCGCCTCGACGACGATGTTTTTCACACTTACTCCACCTACGCTAGAGGCGTCGAAAATCTGACCAACGCTTACAGCCTGCTCGATGTAACACCCTACGGACGGCAGCAAGACTTTGAGGATTCTCCTCCCGGCTGGCCCCAAAAACCTACCTACGGCTGATAACACTCAAGAGAAAATCATGAAATACATGTTGTTGATTTACAGTGACGAAAATACCTGGACAGAAAGCGAGCAGACACAGTGCTACGCCGAGTCGGTGCAGCTTACCCAACAGCTCAAGGCCAACGGTCAGTACCTGAGCGCCTCACCGCTACAGCCAGTGGCAACTGCCACCAGCGTTCGCGTTCGCAGCGGCAAACGGCTGGTGACCGACGGCCCTTTTGCGGAAACCCACGAACAGCTAGGCGGCTACTTTTTGATCGATGCGACAGATCTTAATGAAGCGATTAACATTGCCGGACGGCTACCCTCTGCGCACAAGGGCACCATCGAAATACGCCCCATTGTAGAGCTATCGGGCCTACCTTCAGTCCGCTAATGTTTTATTTTTCAACGAAACAACTTTCAACCCAAATGGAGAAATAGACTCATGGAAACAATCACAGTAGATACGACTACAGCTCAACAAGAAGCTATGAAAAAGGCTGGCGAAGCGCACCCTGAACATCGCTGGCTTCAAAAACTGATCGGCGAGTGGACTTATGAAATCGAGGCGATAATGGGGCCGGATCAGCCTTCAGAGAAGTCTACAGGAACTGAAAGTGTGCGCGCACTCGGCGACCTCTGGATTTTAGGCGAAGGACAGGGCGAAATGCCCTGCGGCGGACCGGCCTCTACTTTAGTGACTTTGGGCTTCGACCCCCAACAACAGCGGTACGTGGGCACCTGGGTAGGTTCGATGATGAATTACCTGTGGGTGTACGACGGTGAGCTAGATGTGGACGAAAAGGTGCTAACGCTTACTGCCGACGGCCCTGCGATGACTGGCGAAGGTAAAATGGCGACGTACAAAGATGTCATTGAGTTTAAGCATAACGACCACCGAGTGTTGACCTCTCATGTATTGGGCGACGACGGTCAGTGGCAACAGTTCATGACGGCAAACTACTACCGGCAACCCTAAGGAACAGTACAATCGCGATCGCCATGGAATTAATCACCAAAAGGTTTCTCCTTCGAGACTTTGTCGCTGATGATTTGCCCGCCTTTGTGGCCTACCATGACGATCCGCGATCACTTGAATTTTGTGGTGAAGCAGAAGGTTCTCAGCCTTTCCATTTGTTCGGGTGCTAGCTTAGCCGGATGACCGCCTCCATGCGCTTTGGGTTTCAGCCCCTAGCCAGTCTAAGCCTACTTAAGGTATCGTTGAATGGTGCTCAAACTAACCTAAAAGCGGGCAGCAAGCTGGCGTTGAGAGATGGGCTCCTCGGTGTGAACAGCGATGATTTTCTGGCGTAAATCGACGGAATAGGCTTTCATTTTGAGGGCGCTCTCCAAGAATCTTCTACCGTCCTTAGATTGTAGTCAACTCAAGCAGGAACCGCTATAAGTCAAAACAGTCTAAGCTTTTGAAGCGGGATGCAGTTGCCTATTTCCTTTCCGCAAATTAAATAACAACTTTTAGATAATGCTCTCTTCATCTTTAATCTCTCCATCTTTAAATTTACGCTTGAGGTTCCTTGTGAAACGTTCGCTGTCAGGTATGTTCTCCCGTGTGTTTTTTGGCTCTACACTCGTACTCGGCTTCGTCTTTGGCTTGCCCCTGTCCCAAAGCGCCTTTGCCCGACCGTCGACGGGTTGGGTTTCAACTACGCTGGAAGGCGGCGGTGCTAACCTTCGCGCTGCTCCTTCTACGAACGCGGCAATTTCAGCAACTGCCAGAAACGGCACCCAATTCAGCATTGTTGAAGAACGATTGGACAGCCTTGGCTATCGGTGGTATCAGGTGCGGCTAGATACAGTCACGCTCGCATCAGCCGTCTGGCTCCGCAGCGATCTGATCAGTTTTGTACCGCCTTTTCCAGTTCAGCCGCGCTTGGGCTGCGATCGCGCGATCGCCGAAACCGAAAAAACCATCAGAGCCGTTGCCAATACGCAAATTCGCACCCGCAATCAGCGTCCCCACGGCTATGTCAACGGCCCTGCGGCTCGTCCTGACAGCTTCAGCTACATTCTCACTGGCACTGGCGCAGACAACATTCTCGCTTCGCCGGTGTTTATGAACCAAATGGCCGCGCAGCTCATTGAAAACTGTTCTCAGATCGGGTTGGTTTCCTTTAGCAACAGCCCGACCGATGGCAGCTATATCAACTACGGCTCGATGCCTGAACGGCTCGTCCGCCCATTCCAGTGCAAACTCGGCCCCAGTTCAGATCGCGGCTCTGCTCAATGGGGAGAGAGTCTCTGCTTGTGATTTTTTGCGAATGCTGGGTACTTTTGACGGATGCGAATTATTGTCTCACAGCCATTTTCACATCGGCTTTCGCCAGTAGGCTTGTTACCTCCTCATCGGTAACTTGAGTGAAGGTTTCGTACCAGGGGCTAATGGCATGAAACGGCGAGGGGGTGGCCAGGCACACAACCTGATATCCTGCTTGCTCCAGCTCTTGGCGTACCGAAGCCGGGAGAACAGGCACGACAATAGTAATTGAACCTGCTTGCTGCGCCTTGAGTACGGCAATAGCTGCCCGCATCGTCGAGCCGGTAGCCAGCCCATCATCGACTAAAATAATCGCACGGTCACGAACACAGAGGGGCGGACGACCTCCTCGATACAGGCGATCGCGCCTTTCTAACTCTCGTCGCTCCAGGTTCGCAACTTGCTCAATCAGCGCTTCAGAGATCGCGAGTTTATCTATGAGCGAATGGTTTAGCACTTGTACCCCGGCTGAGGCGATCGCCCCCATCGCTACTTCCGGCTGTTCGGGTAAGCCCAGTTTTCGCACCAGGCAGATATCGAGAGGCAAATTCAAAGCTTGAGCCACTTCATAAGCTACGGGCAGACCGCCTCTCGGCAGTGCTAACACCAGCGTATGAGGCTGGGCATAAGCGCTGAGCTGATCTGCAAGTGCCCTGCCAGCGGCGGTGCGATCAGGTATTTTCGGCGATGAAGAATGGAGAGAGTCAGTCGTCATGAGCGGGGCCGGTGGGTCGTTTTTAGATCAGAAACTGTACGCCCGGAAAAGAGAACTGCTTGGGAAAGCCTTCTCAGTCCTTCGTTCTCCTCAACATTTTTTCTGGGAACAACTACCTGCTCAGCCTAAAAAATGCTTGTGAGGAAGCTATGAGGGCGGTGGATCTAGATTATCTCTTTTTGTAATGCCAAGAAATTAGATCGGCACTCTTTACTGTAATCAGCTAGAAAATTGTTGCACCTGGCTGACCAGCAAAAAGTATCAAACCAAGCCAAAGCACAGTGACAGCAGCGGTTAGCCGGTCTTTACAAAGAAGAAAAGAAGCCCGAGTTTGGAATTAACCAAAAACAATTTAAAACTCATGAGTGCTTCAGATAGAAATTTAGACGCTAGGATGCCTTCGAGATGACCCTTTGAGGAGTTTGTAGTTCGGCGATCGCTCATACTCACCTGCTGCTTCTGTAACGGCTAAAAGGCAACAGGTTTTGGTTGAGAAGAACAAAAAAACGACACCGCCCGAAGGCAGTGCCGCTATCACATTTATAATGAGCAAGAGAGCGTATTACAAAAGCGAGAGCGCTAGATTAGCCGCCTAACAAGCCCCAGAAGTGGAGGAATCCGCGTCCGCTGAAGATCTCGATAAGAGCCGCAGATAGGAAGCCGATCATTGCCAACCGACCGTTCCAGATTTCAGCGCTGGGAACGAAGCCAGGACGCCAGCTAGTTGCAGGCTCAATGTATGGCTGCTTCATGTCTATGGGCGTATTTGTGGGATCTGCCATGGTGTCTTTTCCGAAAAAGGTTAACAGTTCTTAATATAGTGAAGCCGATCAGAATGATCGTCTATCCATGGGTACAGATAGTGGATGGGGGGAAGTGGGAGCGGTAGGCTGCCATATCTTGCTATGTCCTGATATGTAAGCATGTTCTGTTCCGCTAAGAGAAGAAAGGCCATTTTTTTACAGCTCGGATTCGCCGTTCCAAATTTTCTGATAGGGCCGTTGGGGAAGCCGCTCTAGTTGCTCGGCAATCTGAAAGGTGGGGGTCTCCTTCATGGAATCGTAAGCCGCGTAGCCCAAAGGCAAAAGGGTGAAAAAGCCCAGTGTGACGCTGCCAGCAACACAAAGCCCCTTAACCGCTTTGGAGGCGCTGAGGGCTTCCCAGTATTGGCCGCGCTGGTAAAATCTTTTGACCTGAGCAGCCTGAATAAAAGCCGGGATACCGAAGGGTGGAAACACGACCAGAGCAGAGAAAGCGGCCTGCCAGTTGCTCGGCGGGCAAGGCTGCCCTTTGTAGAGGTCGTAAGATTGGTTCCACTCAGGCCGATTGACTTCTGCCAAATGGCCGATGAGCTGGAATCGGCTGACGTTTGCCAGGTGTAACGGAACTAAGTGCTGACGAATCAAATCAGGCAGGCTGTAGTAGTTCACCCCGGTGCCTAACTCGCGGTAAATATGAATATCGAGCTGAGAGGGACTGTGGTTGACTTTGACTATCAGCCCTTTGGCCGCTAAGGCGGCTTCGAGGATGGCGGTGAGCTTAGCATCGTAGCGAGCTTGCTGGGCGTCGGCCAGCTTTTGCTTGGCTGCTTCTAAGCTGAAGTCGTTGCATACGGCGAGTTGCCAATCGGCAACGGCCCCTGCAATATCACCGAGTTGGTGACGCAGGTCGCCTCGTTGCGAGTAGGCGACAACCATTGTTGGGTCACATGCAAGCGTAGCCTCTAGGTCAGCTAGGGCTTGTTGTTTTCGGCCCTGGGCAAGATACATCAGAGCGCGGTAATAGTGCGGCTCAGAGTAGCGGGGCCAGTGGGTAATGGCCGCTGACCAGTCTGCCAGAGCGCTGGTGGCATCACCCCTTTGCTGATGCAGGAGACCCCGATAGTGATAAGCCTGAGCCAGTGTAAAACCCGGTTGAGGACTGTAGGTTGAATTTTCTAGAGCAGGAATGATCACGGCCTCAAAGTCAGCGATCGCTTCTTTCATAGCCCCAATCTGAGCCTGACTGATACCCCGCATGACCAAGACCTTTTCGGCATGGGGGTAGCCTTTTTCTATCGCCTGAGTAAAAGCGGCG
This sequence comes from Phormidesmidales cyanobacterium, assembly GCA_038315915.1. Classification (GTDB taxonomy): domain Bacteria; phylum Cyanobacteriota; class Cyanobacteriia; order Phormidesmidales; family Phormidesmidaceae; genus Phormidesmis. Next base: position 12,493 of record JBBQAC010000045.1, on the reverse strand, counting down.
ATCGCCTTCAAATGAGAGGTCTGGCGGGCATAGGTGAGACCCCGGCGGTAGGCAAGTTTTGCCGCCTGCTGCCGATACCAGATATGAAGCGGTGATGTCATGCGGTTCCCTGAGTGCCTGAGGCAAAAATAAAGTGGTAGTGCGGTTGTGGGCAAGCCTGACGAATACATGCTGCCGCTTGCTCTATCAGCTTAGCGAGCCCACTTACAGAAATGAATCGGCGCTACAACCGAAGAATAAATTTACAAAGTGAACAAGTGCCTTTCCGTAGTTTTCTCTAGTTTGACATCGCAGACTTCGTTCTACGGACAGAACTGTGTGCCAGAGAGCACTTTCTAGCAGTAACCCCGGCAATGGGTCAAAATGTTGCAGAGACCTGATCCGATTGCTGAGGGGAATGCTGGTGGCTGCGATTGTCGATGTCAAGAATCTGACCAAACGTTTCGGAGATACCGTGGTTCTGCGAGGGATCAGTCTATCGGTGACGCGGGGAACGGTGCTCGGGGTGCTAGGCCCAAATGGGGCGGGTAAAACTACAGCGATCAATTGCCTGACAACGCTGCTGGTACCCGATAGCGGCGAGGCGACAATTGCGGGTTATGACGTGGTGCGTCAGCCGGAGGCGGTGCGATCGCTCATCGGCCTGACCGGTCAGTTTGCAGCGGTCGATGAAGTCCTGACGGCACGTGAGAATTTGATACTGTTTGGCAGGCTGCTGAGACTTTCAGGTAAGGATGCCAAGCACAGAGCCGACGAACTGCTCACTCAGTTCGACCTGACGGCAGCCGCGAATCGCCCGGTTAAAACCTTTTCGGGTGGAATGCGACGGCGGCTGGATCTGGCGGCTAGTATTGTGGTGCTGCCTCTGGTCTTATTTTTAGATGAGCCGACGACCGGGCTCGACCCGCGCAGCCGTCAGCAGCTTTGGGCAGTGGTCAAAGGGCTGAAGGCTCAGGGCATTACAATTATTCTCACCACGCAGTATTTGGAAGAAGCCGACGCGCTTGCCGATCAGATCGTGGTGATTGATCAGGGGCAGGTGATTGCTGAGGGGACTACCGACGAGCTTAAAGATAAGGTGGGCGGGAAATTTTGCGAGCTGAGGCTAGCGAATTTGGCAGACACCGAAAAGGTGAAGCATTTGCTCAGCGATATGGGTGACCTGATTGTGAAAGAAGGCGGCGGCGGGGCATTGGCGATCGCCGCTCCCAACGGTGCCAATACCCTTACCGAAATCGTCCTGCGGCTAGAGGCTGCGAATATTCCCCTGGCCGACATCTCCCTGCGACGCCCCAGCCTGGACGATGTGTTTTTCGCCCTGACCGGTCACACTACTCAGGATTAGATTAGGAGCAAAGATCAAACAACTCCACCATAAGAAGGGATAGGCATTATTCATTTCATGCCTGATGACGTCTGGCGCTTAGGTCTGAGGGTAGAGAAACCTTTTCAAGAAAATTTTTACCATGATTTCTCAGCTCGGTATTTAATTCAATCCGAACAAAGAGACATCATGGAAACTTCTCAATCTCAATCTGGTTCTAAGAGTGCGGGTACACCCTATCCAAATGTTCCGCCGCTAATTGACAGCCGCGAAACCGAATACAGAGACACTGGGATCACTAGCTCAGTCGCTATTTTGGGTCACCCCATTCACCCGGTTATCGTCATTTTTCCAGTCGCTTTCTTAAGTGCTGCCGCTGGAACTGACTTCGGGTACTGGCTGACAAAGAGCGAATTTTGGGCACAGGCGTCTCTGTGGCTGTTGGGCAGTGGCTTGCTGACGGCGATCGCAGCAGCCGTTATTGGCATGTTCGATTTTATTCGCATTCCCAGAGTCCGAAACCGGCGTGCGGGCTGGGCGCACATGTGGCTGAATGTAGGCGTGTTAGCCCTGACGCTGGTTAACTTTGGCCTGCGTTTAATTGGCACAAACGCCATTATTTTGCCATTCGGTATTAGTCTTTCTCTGATCGTCGCAGCCTTGCTGATGATTAGCGGCTGGTACGGCGGAGAACTCACCTTTCGCCACAAAGTCGGTATTATCGGCCCTGGCGAATCTCAGATATTCTAGCGCCAAATATCTTGACAACCCGAATATCTTGACAACGATGTTTTGGCGATCGCCTTTCTCTCATCTGCTTAAACGCCCCCAAACTCTCTTCAAACGCTCAGGAATCTCATGAATCTCAAGCCAATCAGCCAGCAAGTTGTTGTCATCGTAGGGGCCTCTACCGGCATTGGGCGAGCTGCCGCCTTAGACTTTGCCAAACAGGGCGCTAAGGTGGTAGTGGCCGCTCGCAATCGACATGCTCTCGATTCGTTGGTCGAACAAATTAAGGAGCGCGGTGGAGAAGCGGTGTCTGTTGTTGCAGATGTGGCAGGATTTGAGCAGGTAGAGGCGATCACCCAAACCGCAATAAATACGTTTGGTCGTATCGACACCTGGGTTCAAAACGCTGTTGTCGGCATCGTTGCCTCTTTTGACGAAACAGACATCGCGGAATTTCGCCGCGTTATCGACGTGACCCTGATGGGACAAGTGTACGGAGCCAAAGCCGCACTGCCGCACCTTAAGCAAGCCGGGCGAGGTTCCTTTATTTCTATCTCTTCGGTAGAAGGCATTCGCGCTATTCCCTTGCAAAGTGCCTATTCGACTGCAAAGCACGGGGTAGAAGGCTTTCTCGAATCGATCCGCGTCGAGCTACAGCACGAAGGGTCGGATATTAATATTACCAGTATCAAACCTGCCGTCATCAATACGCCCTTTTATAATCACGCCCGTACTAAAGTCGGGTACAAACCCAGCGGTGTACCGCCCTACTACGATCCTCAGCTCGTTGTAGCGGCTATTTTACACGCGGCAGAGCATCCCACTCGCGATTACATTGTTGGCGACGTGGGCAGAATTCTAGATATTGCCCAAAAGCTTTCGCCGGGATTACTGGATCGCCTTTTGACGACGCCTCTCGGCTTTAAAGGACAAACCAGCGACATTCCTAAAAGCGAACAAGCGCCTGATAATTTGTTTGAACCTATGCCCGGTTACGAGCAGGCCGATGGCGACTTTAACGAGCTGACAGTTCCTAGCGTTTCAGACTGGGCGCGCCGGAATCCGGTAACAGTTTTGGGGGTGGCAGCGATCGCAACCTTCGCGCTAATGCTTTCCAACCTTCCTAAAAGCTAGTTTTCTGTATTAAAACAGTTATACAGTGCAATTGTATCCAGCTCTGTATTGCGACAGGTTGCGTTTTATCTATGACTAATGACGATATCGCCACGCTCGCGCAGCAGATGATCGCCCAGCGTCAGGAGACCGGTTGGCGACGCGCGATAGACGATAGCCTGCTGATTACCGGGCGAAATTTGCTGCGGCTGAAGCGGAACCCGATTGTGATCGTGGCGATCGCTATTTTTCCCATGGTTTTCCTGCTGGGCTTTTGGATTGTCGGTCAAAAGCTAATGGCCGCTCAGGGCGTCGATTACATCCAGTATCTAGTGCCAATTATCAACTTGCAGGCGCTGTTTTTTTCGGGGCTGGGTTCAGCGGTCATGCTGGCTAAAGATATTGAAACCGGGATGATGCAGCGCTGTCGGGCAATGCCAATTTCAAGGGTGGCGGTGGTAGCAGGCTTAGTACTGGCCTACATGGTGCGGGCGCTGCTGGCGACATTGATTTTGCTACTGGTGGCCTACGGGCTGGGGTTTCGCTTTCAAGGAGGAGTAGTCGCGCTGCTGGGCTACTTTACCCTGGTGATTACTTTCACCGCGACCTGCATTACTGGCTACAGCATTATGGCGCTCAAGCTGCGCAGTCCTACCCTGGTTGAAGCAGTGGCGATTATTCCCTACACGCCACTACTGCTGCTGAGCAACGGCTTTAGCCCGACTGAGAACTTCCCGGACTGGCTCCAGCCGGTAGTGCGCTATCAGCCGGTGAGTGTGACCTGTGACGCGCTGCGATCGCTGATTGCAGGCAGTCCCGACAGCGGCCCGCTCTTTATCGCCAGCGCAGTTTGGCTTTTGGCGCTGTTAGTCGGGCTGGGCGTTTGGTCTGTGCGGCTTTACAAAAAGCTGTCGTAAAAGCACCTTGTCTCTAAAACATTATTCTTTTAATCACTGCACCGACCATGCCTGAAAACAATGTCATATCAGAACAACCTTTGGCAGGCAAGCAGCCTCAGCTAGATCCCTTCACGATTGCGGCGATGGTGGCGGCTCGGCGAGAAGGAGGAATGGGGCGATCGCTCAGCGACATCGCCAATATCGCCCGACGCAATATCCTCATCGACCTGCGCAACCCTGCCGAAGTCCTGGTCGCGACCGCATTTCCTATTTCAATTCTGCTTGTGTTTACTGCTAGCTTTGCTCAGGTCGTAGCTCCTGGCGAAAGCTACAGCAGCTACGCTCAGTTTTTACTGCCGTTCACCGTTATTCAAGGTTTTTTGTTCAACACTGTCAACATCGGCGGCATTTTTTACAACGATCTCGATAGCGGCATGGACGTGCGCTTGCGAGCGATGCCGATTGCGCGGCTCTCAGCGGTGGGCGGTAGGCTGCTTTCTTCAGCGGCGCGACTGCTTTTTCAGGTTGTGAGCATTGTCCTAGCGGGGCATCTTATCGGCTTTCGCCTTCAGGGCGGACTGGCGGCATCGCTGAGCTTTTTGCTGCTGCCAGTGGTCTTTACCCTGTCGATATCGCTGATTTCTCTGTATGTCGCGGTCGGCGCTAAATCTTCAGAAACCATTTCAGCGGTACTCAATCCCTGGATATTACCCCTGACTTTCTTAAGCGTTGGCTATGTGCCGATAACGGGCTTTCCCGACTGGGCGGCGGGCTTTGTCCGGATCAATCCGGTTTCTACGGTGGCTGAAGCTATGCGGGCGCTGGCAAACGGTGAACCTGCGGCGGGTTTGGTCGGCATCGCTCTACTGTGGAGTCTGGCGCTGGCTTTCATCTTCGGGCCACTGACGCTGAAGGCTTACAAGGGCAGGCTGTAATCCGGAGGAAAGCTTTAGAATGTGAAGACAGCAGAATATTTATTCTTTTGACTGCTGCTATTGCAATAGGATTGCCCCCATGTCTACGGCTGAACACTACGATATAATTATCATTGGCACAGGCGCTGGCGGCGGTACGCTGGCCCACCGACTAGCCCCCAGTGGTAAGAAAATACTGGTGCTAGAGCGGGGCACTTTTTTACCCAAGGAGAAGCCCAACTGGAGCACCGACGCTGTCTTTAGAGATGGCCGCTACCAAACTGATGAGGTCTGGGCTGACCGCGAAGGGAATGACATTAACCCCGGCATTGGCTACTGGGTGGGGGGCAATACTAAATTTTACGGTGGAGCGCTATTTCGCCTGAGAGAACGAGACTTTGACGAGGTGAAGCTGTACGAGGGGACTTCGCCTGCCTGGCCCCTGAAGTACGATGATTTTGCCCCTTACTACGATCAGGCTGAGGCGCTGTATCAGGTGCATGGCAAGCAGGGGTTAGATCCGACCGAGCCGCCACGCAGCGGGGACTATCCTTTTGCGCCAGTGAGCCACGAGCCGCGCATTGCCGAACTGGATAAGTCGCTACAGAACAAAGGATTGCACCCATTTTATCTGCCGCTGTCGGTGAAGCTGAATGAGAAAGACGCTTTTTTGAGCGAGTGTATTCGCTGCAATACCTGCGATGGGTTTCCCTGCTTCATCGATGCCAAAGCGGACGCGGATGTGAGCTGCATTCGGCCTACTATGGGCAATGCCAATGTACGGCTGCTAACAGAAGCGAAGGTGAACAAACTGCACACGAGTGCTTCTGGGAGAGAAATCACGGGTGTAGAGGCCGAAGTGAAAGGAGAGACGCAAGTTTTCTCAGGGGACGTAGTGGTCGTCGCTTGTGGGGCAGTCAACTCCACGGTGCTGCTGTTAAAGTCTGCAAATGAACAACATCCTAACGGTCTGGCCAACACTTCTGATCAGGTAGGCCGCAACTTTATGAAGCACTTGGCGGCAGCGATCGTGGGCCTGTCTCTCAAGGAAAACAATACGATTTTTCAGAAGACTTTGGCGATTAATGACTACTACTGGGGCGAGCCCGGATTCGAACATCCGATGGGCCATATTCAACTGCTGGGAAAAGTCAATTCGAGAATGATCGCGTTAGATGTGCCGAAAATTGCACCGACGTTTGCGCTGCGAATGGCGGCGCGGCGCTCGGTCGATTGGTGGCTGACGGGAGAAGATTATCCCGATCCTGACAATCGGGTAATGGTGAAAAATGGCCAGACTGCGCTGCACTACCAGGCCAACAATATGAAGCCTTTCCAGCGACTGATTCATCGCTGGAAACAAGTGATGAGAGAAGTTGACAATCAAGATACCGTGCTGCCATTGTCCTGGTATTTTAGTAAGATTCTGCCTGTGGGAGCGATCGCTCATCAGGTCGGCACCTGTCGCTTTGGCGCAGACCCGGCGACTTCTGTTCTCGACCTCAACTGCAAAGCTCACGACCTCGACAATTTGTATGTAGTAGACGGCAGCTTTTTCCCTTCCAGCGCGGCAGTAAACCCCTCGCTTACTATCATGGCCAACGCCATGCGAGTCGGCGATCATCTATTAGAACGATTGACGTAGCTTGACTCTGGCCTTTACCAGACTCGACCGTAAGCAAATATAGCGTTACCCGGATGCATTCGGGTAACGCTAGTCACTTGGCTTGTTGTTATGCCAAGGGTTTGCCTGCATTGCTGTACTCAAGCCAAGTGACCAATGCTATAGATTGAAACACAGCAGCATGTTTGACAATGTTTGTAAGTTTTTAATAGAGACATCTCCAACTGACTTCGCCACCTGGCTCTTAGGTGAACCCATTGTTTTGTCAGCGCTGAGCCCTTCTGAGCTATCGCTAGAACCGATTCGAGCCGATGCTTTGATATTGCTCCAGTCTGAAGATGTGGTACTTCACGTAGAGTTTCAGACAAAGCCGGATGCCGCCATTCCTTTCAGAATGCTTGATTACCGGGTGCGCGTATATCGTCGGTTTCCGGTTAAGACAATGCGGCAAGTCGTCGTTTACTTACGGCAGAGTCGGTCTAGTCTGGTGCACCAGACTGATTTTGAACTGGAGAACACGCAGCATCGGTTTGAGGTTATTCGGCTATGGGAGCAGCCAGTTGAATCATTTTTGGCAGTGCCTGGTCTTTTGCCTTTTGCTGTACTCGGTCGAACCAATAATCGGGAGGCAACTTTACGACAAGTCGCAGCGCGCCTGGAGGCGATGCCTGTAGGAAGTACCCAAAGCAGCTTAGCAGCTTCCACATCGATTCTATCGGGGTTAGTATTACAGGGAGAGGTTATTCGGCAAATTCTCAGGAGCGAAACCATGCAGGAGTCGGTGATTTATCAAGAAATTAAAGCCGAAGGTATTCAGGAAGGTATTCAGGAAGGGCGTCAGAAAGGACTTCAGGAAGGACTTCAGCGGGAGCGAAGGCTGGTTTCGCGTTTGCTAGGTCGCAAAGTTGGAGCCATACCCGAGGTGGAGCAGCGACAGATTGATCGGCTATCTGCAGAGCAGCTAGAGTCGCTGGGAGAAGCCCTGCTGGATTTTGACAACCTGGAGGCGCTGTCTAGCTGGTTGCAAAGTCGCGATGAGGCGACGAGGCTAGAGGCGTAAACTCTGATGCCTATTCCTTGAAGGCTCGCCGTGCTAGCTTACTGTAGGTTTTCACTGTCTCATAATTCATCTCTAAGTCTTCAGCGATCGCGATTAAAGAGTCTCCCTGTTCTCGTCTGGCTAAAATGGTTGCCCAGGTTTCTGAAATTAGCTGAGCGCGACTGCCGCCGACTCGTTTGCGCTGATGAATGAAGTATTCTGTGAGTTCTGCGATGCGGTTGGCGAGGGCGTCGGTAGGGGCGATCGCTACCATTTTATGCGCTGCCGGTAGCTGCCAGCCTAGCCGTGTTTGGCCCAGTCCAAAGGTTGTTTTGTGGCCAGTGCCACAATAGGGCGCAAATTTTGCCAGCCGGTAAAACCAGATGACAAAGGCCGGATCCTGATGAGCCGTAGCATCAAGCGCTAGCTCTACCGCGCCTACGAACCCGGTCACTGATCCCCGCTTGCCGACTGCTACCTTTTGCGACTGAATGTGATGACGTGAGACCACGACATGCCTGTCTATCCAGTTTAAGAAGTCTTCTGAATCGGGTGAGACTTTAGCAAAGTTGTTCCAGCGGCGCAGATAGCTATGGAACAGGTTGAACGGCAAGGGTAGGGGAAAGTGATTCTTTTTTCGGCGAAAGCTAGTTGGGGTTGGAAAGCTGAGAGAGACTTTGGACTGCACTGGTGGGGATAGCTTGGCGATCGCTCCGTAGGTCTCTGGCGGCAGCGACAGCTCTACTGTCTGCACCTTGAGAATAGTGCCGCGCAAATCGATCTCTTCAGGAAGCTGAGTCAGCCAGCGAGAGAGCCATTTTACCACCGGGTTAGAGAGCGCACTGATCCGCCACCGATAGGTTTCTCCTGACTGCAACGCTAGCGGTTGGCTCGACCGGGTAAAAGCACCATTTAAACCAGAAATTGTAAAGGCTTTTTCGTCGGCATCGTCGTGCAGTCGTTGTGAGAGGGCCGGATGAGTTATTTGAATTTGGGAGAGCAGCCACGCGTGAAGACCAATCGTGTACTGGGCGTAGAGTGAAGAATCGCGATCGCAGGCCAGCTCCAGACTGAGCCCTACCATATCTGCCTTTTCAGACCACCCTGGCACAATGTCCACTGCCTTGATCTTGCGCTTATGGGCCGGTGCTTTTAATAACTTTGCAGGCGGCTTCTTGGCAGGGGTGTTTGCCATTGTAAATGTAGTTGAAAAGGAGCTTCCGCCAAATTCTAGCACTGCACCGGTTGTCAGGCTAATAAAACGGCCTTTTGCCTGCTAAAAGCGCTGCTTTAGTCGGTTTTTGTGAAAAAATGTCAATTCCTATATGGCCCTATGCTCTTCTGTAGCTCAGGTATGATCGATTTTTAGCTGTCCTAAGAAAAAACGTAGCTGCTGTTGCGTTTGCCAAATATAGTCTGTTGGATTCCACAGTGTTTGCAAGCCAAAGTCAATAAGCTGAGCAGGCACCAACCGATCTCGTCGCTCTGCCAGCATCATTCTCTCCAATATCCACGGATCGCGCGAGTATTCTGGATGGCCTGAGAAGACGAGAACGTGACCTGCCAGCATCCAGCCTAAATGCTCGGTCACGCCGCTCGTCCCCAGCGAAACTGCACCCGGCGGTAACTGGGTGATACCATCATTGTGATGTACCTGAATGCTGTAGGCGGTGCGCTCAGTGCCAAAATATTGTTGCGCAGCGTCCGTGAGATTGATCGTTACGACAGATAGCTCGGTGCCCGGTGGGTTGCGCTCTACCTTGCCGCCCAGCGCCTGAGCGACAATTTGAGGGGCAAAAGAGAATCCCGAGAGCCGTATCTGCCGCTGGTGATAGCGCTGAATAACTTCGCATAGCTTCACGACCCAATCGTCTGAGTCGTAAGCAGCGCTGGCCGTGCCGGAAATGACAATACCGTCGAGCTGTTCAAGTTCTGCTTCGCTGGGATAGTGAAACCGACGCGGCTCAAATTTAACCAGCTCTACCTGGCTAAGTGCGATGCCGCCGAGGTCTGCTGGCTGACTCACCTGACAGACTTCGGTAAAGAGCTGCTGGTGCATGTCGTAAAAGCCATCGGGATAGCGTTCCAGGAGTTCGGGTGCCCACCAGCGCAGGTCGTCGGTGCCGACATCGAAGCTGGCAAGGCGAAGGCTTTTTGAAGTCGTAGGCGGCGGGGTCATAGAATGTCAGGCGCGATGGCGCAGCCTTCCAAGGGAATCGCATCTATACAGTACTCTGCCAAAAAAGGCGTGCGATCGCCGTTGTCATCCCACAGCACGGGGTAAAAGCTTTCGTGTAGCGCCAGATCTTCCATGCGGCGATAGCGGCCAAAGATGTAGCCCGTGCCGATGCCGGGAGGCTGAAACTGGGTACTGCCAGCGATCGCGCTAATAGCCAAACTGCGCCGGGTATCAGTGGCGCTAGGATTGCGGCCAGCACCCCACCAGAGGTCGCCGTGAAGAAAAACTGCGCTGCCCGCTGAAAGTTCTACAGAGAGAATATCGAGCGTTTTGGGATCTCTTTTGGCTTCGGTAGCGGCCTGCCAGAGGGGGGTGCGGTAGTCTTCTTTAGGAGCATGGAGGAAGCGAACTTTGTCGGTGCACTGCCAGCGGTGGGAGCCTGGAACAATCTCTAGCAGACCGGTTTCAGCGGGGGTGTCGCTCAGCGCAATCTGGCAGGTGACAATCGCCGATGGATCGAGGCTAGTGACGTAGGTGCTGTTGCGATGGAAGTAGATTTCGGGGGCGTCGGGTGGCTGCGCCCAAAAGGTATCGAGGCCATAGCGGGCGGCGGGCCAGCCCATGAGCGCAGCGTTGAGACGGGCGATTTCAGCCGACAGGGAGAAGCTGGCCAGGGTGCGATCGCATCGCCATAGCCCGGTCATTTGGCGGGTGGCATTGGGCTGGCTGAGGCCGGGGCGACCGTACCACTCATCAGGATAAATGCCGGTTTCAAATTGGGTGTTGAAAAGGCGATCGCACCTTTCCACAATTTGCGATACCTGGTCGGGCTTCAGCAGATTGTTTACTACCAGGTAGCCCTGTTGTGCAAAGCGATCTATTTGACTAGCTATCATAAGCGGCTAAGAAGGGGGTGCGGTAGCCATTTTCGTGCCAGACGATGGGAAAAAAGCTTTCGTCCATTGCGTTATCCTCATGGCGGCGGTATTTTCCGGCGATGTATCCACCTGGAATGTACGCACCTGCGTCCTGAAACTCAGCTTCGGCAGATACGTGAATAATCACCAGGCTGCGGCGCACAACATCGACCACATTTTTACCGGAGCCATGCCAGATGTTGCCATGGTGAAAGACGCAGCTACCGGGCGATAGCGTCATCTGGACGACTTCTGTATTTTTGATACCGGCTTGCTTAGCGGCCTGCTCCATTTGTGAAAGGTAGCTTTTGTCCTGATTGTGAAATTCAGCTACTGCATCTGAGCGTCTCCAGATGTGGGAGCCGGGGACGTATTCAATCGTACTTGCGCCAGGAAAGGCGTTGCTCAGTGCTACCCAACAGGTCATCGCGCCTGAGGGCGTATGCGAGTTGATGTACATAGAATCCTGATGCAGGGTCGTTTCTTTTGCAGTTGGGGGCTTTTGCCAGAGACCATCTGTCAGGAGTCGGGTGCCTGACCAGCCTTCTAAGGTAGCGGCGATCTGGGCGACTTTCGGCGACATGACCATAGCGGCAACGGCGCGATCGCATCGCCATACGCCCGTCATTTGCCCAGCGACGCCTGGTTTTCCCAGGTAAGGGTTCCAGTGCCACTCGTCGGGATAAATGCCGGTTTCAAATTCTCCTGCGTACAGCGGGTCGAACCGGGCCAGCAGTCGCTCCACTTGTGCGGGTGCAAACAGGTCTTCGACGACTAGAAAACCGTTTTGGCGGAACTGCTCGATTTGCTCAGCCGTGATGAGTTGCTCTGTAGCGATGGGTGACTGTGTGATTGGCATGGTCTGTGTGCTGCGCTTGTCTTTGGCTTTAAGTTTACTCATAAATCTCGGTGTATTTTGCCTGCGTTGGGCATGGCAAGACAGCAGTTGATGACATTTCGAATGGGGCAGGCGGGCGATCGCTGGCTCTATTCATCCACTATCAGGCGCAGAAGCTTACAGAAGCTTACAAAAGCTCAATACATTTTCCGGCTGGCTGCGGTATCTTCGAACTAGCTCGACCGTTACTGGCTTGAAGTTGCGTTCTTCAGCAATAGCTTTTGAACGGTGGCGATCGCCTCCTCCGGCTCTAGTCGATTGCGATAGTCTACGTCTATATAGGCCAACACAATCCGCTGATTTTGGTCGATTACGAACGTTGCCGGAATTGGTAGCTGCCAGTCAGGGGTGCCGTTGGCGTCGGGGAGCGCGTGGTTGAGATCGGTGTAGAGCCTTTGCAGGGCATCGGGTAGCTTGAATGCAATCCCATAGTTGTTCGCGATCTTAGAACCCTCGTCACTGAGCACTTCAAAGGCCAACTCATTTTTCTCAGCAGTAGAAAGGGAAGCGTCGGGATCTTGAGGTGAGATGGCCAGCAGCTCAGCACCCGCTGCTTTTATTTGCGGCAGTGCCTGCTGGTAGGCTCGCAGTTCCAGGTTGCAGTAAGGGCACCAGCCGCCCCGGTAAAAGTTGAGAATGACCGGGCCTCGGCGAAGGATGTCAGCCAGGGTAACGAGTTGGCCCGTTGCGTTGGGCAAGGTGAAGTTAGGTGCTAAGGGCTTGTAAATAAATAAGTTCATGGAGTCAGTGCATCTAGCTGGCGCGGGCGAAGCATATAATTCCATTGAGGACAGATTCTTCGTCGAATGAGATTCAGGTTTGCCATTTGGGCATCAGAGACTTTGACCTTAGTGGGG
>JBBQAC010000333.1:0-3914 GCA_038315915.1 Phormidesmidales cyanobacterium | reverse complement strand
GTCTCTTGCGCAAGTTCTTCAACTTTCAACCCGCCCAGTCGAGACACGCTGCCCTTAAAGGAGAGATTGAGCAAATCTTTATCAATGCCAACTGCTTCAAATATCTGCGCCCCGCGATAGCTGCTGATCAAAGAGATTCCCATTTTTGAGAGAATCTTTAGCAAGCCATTATCGACCGCTTTGCGATAGTTATCTTGAGCGCCGTTCAGCGTAGAAACCGGCAGCTTGCCAGACTCCATTTGCTTTTGAGTTTTGCTGTCAGCCCACCAGTGACGGACGCTCTCTAGCGTCAGGTAAGGGCAAATAGCTGTTGCCCCGTACCCTAGCAGGCAAGCGTAGTGATGCGTGCTCCAGCACTGGGCCGTATCTACAATCAGAGAAGTCTTCAGTCGTAATCCTTCACCAATGAGAGAGTGATGGACTGCGCCGACAGCGACTAAAGGGGGAATATAGGTTTGCTCGTCTGAGAGTGTGGTGAGGTTGCCTTGGGCGTCCAGGCGATCGCTCAATATCAAAATTTGGATGCCCGCCCGGACTTTTTCAGCCGCTTGCTCACACAGGGCTTTTACCGCCGCTTCTAACCCGGCTGGCCCTTCGGCAATGTCATATAGGGTTGATAGGTCACTGGTCGGAAAGTCCGAGTCGCGAATGACTTCCATCTCGGTGTCGTTGATCACCGGCGACTCCAGCTTCATCAGCCGGGCCTGCTCCGGGTGCTCCTCCAGCAGATTGCCTTGCGCACCTAGCTGCGTCGAAAGAGACATCACTAGCCGTTCGCGCAGCGGATCGATAGGCGGATTGGTGACCTGAGCAAAGCGCTGCTTGAAATAGTCATACAGCAGATGAGGCTTGTCGGAGAGCACCGCCAAGGGCGTGTCGTTACCCATGCAAAATGTGGGTTCTTTTGCTTGAGCAGCCATGTCTTGAATAATCATGTCCACGTCTTCGGCAGTAAAGCCAAAGGCCGTCTGCTGGGTGAGCAGCGTCTGAGTATCCAGCCGAGTTTCTTTGCTAAAGAGCCGGGGTTCAATCTCCACTCGCCGATCTTTTAGCCATTGGCCATAGGGCTGGGCTTTTGCAATCCGCTGTTTGATCTCCCAGTTCTTGAGGATTTCATGCCCTTCTTCAAAGTCCACGGCCAGCATTTGACCAGGGCCAAGCCTGCCCCTTTCAACAATGTCTTCAACCGGAATATCGACAACGCCCGCCTCGGAAGAAACGACCACATAGCCATCTTTGGTAATGACGTACCGAGCAGGGCGCAGACCGTTGCGATCCAGGGTAGCCCCCACCTGCTTACCGTCGCAAAAGACCACGAGCGCTGGCCCATCCCAGGGCTCCTGAATGCTGCTGTAGTATTCGTAATAGTCAATAATTTCGGGATAATCGGCCAGTTCAGGCTGGTCGTGGTAAGCCTCGGGCACCATCATCGTCAGGGCTTGGGCGGGCGATCGCCCCGTCCTCACCAACAGCTCCATCACGTTGTCTAAGTTTGCCGAGTCGCTGTTCTTTGCGTCGACCACGGGCTTGAGCAAACTTAGATTATTTCCCCAAATATCGTGCTTGAGGTTGGCTTCCCGAGCGCTCATCCAGTTGATGTTGCCGATCAAGGTGTTGATTTCGCCGTTGTGACCCAGCAATCGCATGGGGTGAGCCAGAGGCCATTTGGGCAGCGTATTGGTGCTAAAGCGTCGGTGATAAACCGCGAAGGCACTTTCGTAGTCAGGATTTTGCAGATCTTTATAAAATTGCCCCAGCACTGCCGAGCGCACCATGCCTTTGTACACAATCGTGCGAGCCGACAGAGAACAGACATAGGCTTCGGCTAGCTGCGGGTTATCGTCAGCCTTGGCCTGGCGGGTGCGGGTCTGCTCAAAGCGGCGGCGGACGAGGTAGAGCGATCGCTCCAAATCATCCCCACTCAGACTTTCTGAAGTGACCAGAGCCTGCGCCACCTGCGGCTGAAACTTACGGGCGAGCGGGCCTAGTGTCTCAGGCGCTACCGGCACGCTACGCCAGCCAACAAACGTCAAATCGCTGTCGCTGACTGCCTGCTCAAACAATTTTCGGGCAATTTGAGCCGTTTCCGCCTGCTGAGGCAAAAAGACCATCCCCACCCCAGTGCGCTCAGTCGTCAGCGCATCGATACCATCCTCTTTTGCCCAAGCTTTCAGCAATCGCCAGGGAATTGCCGTCATAATCCCCGCCCCGTCGCCAGAGTCTTGATCCGCGCAGCAGCCGCCTCTGTGCTCCATACAGTTCAGTGCTCGCAGCGTGTCTTGCACCAGTCGGTGGCTGGCCCGTCCCTGCTGGTCAGCAATGAAGCCAACCCCACAGGCATCGCGTTCCTCTACAAGCCAGCTAGGCCCCAAAGGCTCTAACACATCTGTCTGAAAAATGGTGGGATTGACTATAGGGTTAAGGGGCACGCGCGTATTACCTGCTGAGAAAACGACTGAAGTTGAAGATGGCTAGGCCAGTAAATAAAGACAAAAAAGCGCAGGGCATCTGTAAATACCCTGAAAGCCAGCAGGCAGAAGAGGTCACCTTCCACCTGTCATATTCAACCTAAATTTTTGTAGATAGATTCATTATAGAGAAATATTAAGCATGATTAAAGTAGTCTATGATCCTTTTTTTCAGTGATTTCTCCGGTGAACTACAAGTCTGGCTGCTTTGTTCCTATGACTGTCTCGATGACTTTACTGAGCGCTGCGCAGATGATTTCTGTCAATAGCCTTCAGTGTTTGTACGGCATTGTTAAGCTGCGTAATACAAAAGCTTGTCACCTGTGAAATCACCGCTTTAAATGATGGAGCGCTCAGCAGTAAGCGGTAGTGCCAAAACTGAGGTCGGGGTGATGTGTAGGTTCGATGTGCAGGGGTAATACTCCGGAGGAGTGGCTTATTAGCCGTCGCGCCCGCGACTCATCAAAGGCCAGTCTCAGCACTGTCAAACCAGGCGTGCCTTTCTTCCTCGAAAGCGACTATCTTGCTAAGACCTGCTGCTTTGCGGGAGTCCGTCCAAAAGCTCTAAACCAAAAGCTTTAAACAACGTTTGCACCGCTGGCTATCTAGCCCAAAGGATATGAAATTGTCTTCTCGCCATCGGCCTGTGCCTGCCAATCGTCGGGGGCTCAGCCGCCGATACCCGTTGTTTCAACTTGCTTCTGTCAGCTGGTCTGTCAGCTGGCTAACGGTCGGTCGGATTGCTTCCCTCAGCGTCATGACAGGGGTGGGCTGGGCCGTTGCTAGTTCAGTCGCCCTTCAGCCTCGTCCCTCTGCGCCTGAGGCCGATCAGTCGCTAATCGCTCAGGTCAATAGCGTCATTTCAGGGGCAGTCCCAGATATCGGCAGTAGTGACAGCTACAATATCTTCGACCTGCGGCAGCCGCTTCAGCCTTTCCAGCTTCAGCCTTTTCAGCCAGTGGCCAAAGCCAGCGACCGGGCCGAACTATCGGGCAACCGGATCAGTCTCAATGGCAAAACGCTCACCGGGTTTTGGCAGCAAAAAAGCGGTCGTATCGGCATTTCCAGCGCTAGCCTCATAGGTCTGATTGGGGTGGAGCTACTAAATGCTTCCAATCCTTCGCAGCAGCCTGTTCGTTGGTTCCCTACTACCAACGAACCGCTGACCCTCCCCGCTTGGTGGGATGCAACGGATCGCTACATCGACATTTCTGACTTGGCGACTAGCGCTGGTTGGACAGGGCGCGTCTCAGGAACGACCTTACAGCTCACTTTGCCGACAAGTCGGGTCAACGGTATTCGTCAGGGCAGGCAAACCTGGGGCGATCGCATCGTCCTCGATCTCACCGGCCCCACGACCTGGCAGATGGAGACCGGCGATAGCTATACCGTCACCATTGCCGGAGCAATTACACCTCAAATGGTCTCTGCTTTTCGTGCGGCCTC
>JBBQAC010000055.1:0-19942 GCA_038315915.1 Phormidesmidales cyanobacterium | reverse complement strand
CCAGGTGGCGCAAAATGCCATGTGCAATCGTCAGCACACGACCGAAGAACGGCTCGCCCGCTGGTTGCTATCGGTGCAAGACAGCGTGCAACAGGATGAGCTAACGCTAACCCACGAATTTATGGCCAAGATGCTGGGCATCCGCCGATCTAGCGTGACGGTCAGTGCTGGCATATTGCAGCAAGCAGGCATGATTCGCTATAGCCGAGGTCGGCTGTCTATTCTAAATAGACCCCAGTTAGAGTACACTGCCTGCGAATGCTACCGGGTTGTGCAAAACGAGTATCACCGGCTGCTGAGCTCGCGATCGCGCCACACCTAGCCCGTTCTAGCTGAGGGCGCAAAGGAGTCACTTAGGATCGAGGATTTAATAAGATGCACAACTCCTGAGCCCTCATCCCCAACCCTTCTCCCGAGGGGAGAAGGGGGCCAAATCTAGCTCCCTCTCCCCTGGGAGAGGGCTGGGGTGAGGGCGGCGAGACATGCGCACATGGTCAAGTTATTTAATTCTCGATCCTTAGGCCATGTCTGCAATCGGCATGGCTAAGTAACCGGCTACGCAACAGCCGGTAAAAACACCAAAAACTGCGTTCCCAGCTTCTTTGTACTGAACACATCGATAAATCCGCCGTGACTTTCGACAATATCCAGCGCTGTTGGCAACCCCAATCCGGTACCCCGACCGGCAGGTTTGGCAGTAAAAAAGGGTTCAAAAATTCTATCGAGGACTTGGGGAGAAATACCCGAACCAGTATCCGAGACTCGGATCACAACATAGTCCGATGGTGAGTCTTCCAGTTCGACACCGCGCTCGATGTTTTCAACCTCAACGTTCTCAACCGACAGCGCCAGCTCCCCGCCGTTTGGCATCGCATCGCGAGCATTGAGGCACAGATTCATCAATACCTGGTGTAACTGGTTTTCATTGCCTGCTATCTGCCAAAGGCCCGCTGGTATACAAGTCTGCATTGAAACTGAGACCGGCAGCGCTATCTGGATGAGCTGCTTGACCGACAGCAGGAGATGATCGACTTCTAGAACGCAATGGCTTTCTGTATCCCCTTTCACAAAGTGAAGGATTCGCCCGATGAGCGCGATCGCCCGGTTTGTATTGACGGTGAGGATTTTGAATAGCTGACGCTGATGGCCGTCGGCCTCAGGAAATTCTAGTCGCAGCAGATTTGCAACGGCTGAAATCGGCGTGAGTAAGTTAGTCAGGTCGTGGACGATCCCCAGGGTTAGTTCGCCGACGCTCTCCAGTCGCTGACAGCGATGTAGATAGGACGCTAAGCGTTTGCGATCGCTCACATTCACCCCTTCTACTACCAGCATTGGTTGCTGAGTCTCCTGCCCAACGGGTCGCACGGTCAGATCGAAGGTTTCCTCACGGGCATTTGCTCCCCGAATATCGGTTTCATAGCGAACCGCTTCGCCACCTGCGGCGGTGGCAATCGCCGCCCGCAGCCGTGCCTGCCCGCGATGGGACAATGTCCAACCCATGACAGCGGCCAAAGGCCGACCGACTATCTGCTTATACTCAACGTCGCCATAGTCCAGCGCCGTCTGGTTGGCATCTAAAAGCAGGCCATCGGGGCTGAGCACCCACGTCATCTGAGAAGATTGATCGAGCAGCGTATGAAAGGCTCTATCGTCCGCTTGCGCCTGCCGAAAAGGTCTACTTCTAACGATTTCCGCCGCCTGTAAAAAGTCTCTATTCGGCATATTTGCTTTTGCCTTATTTAGTTTTTGTCGATCTGTTATTTCTGCTTGCCGTTTTTGTTCGTGACTTTTGAATTACCGGCTACACAACAGCCGGTAAAAACACCAGGCACTGCGTTCCCAGCTTCCCCGCGCTAAACACATCGATAAACCCGCCGTGGCTTTCAACAATGGCCAGCGCTGTCGGCAACCCCAGCCCGGAGCCCCGACCGGCAGGTTTGGTGGTGAAAAAGGGTTCAAAAATCCTATTGAGGACTGTAGGAGAGATACCCGAGCCAGTATCTGAGACTCGGATAACGACATATTCCGATGGCGAATCTTCCAATTCGACACCGCGCTCGATGTTGTCAACCTCAACGTTTTCAATCGATAGCTCCAGATCCCCGCCGTTTGGCATCGCATCGCGAGCATTGAGGCACAAGTTCATCAATACCTGATGCAGTTGGTTTTCATTGCCCATTATCGGCCAAATGTCAGCCGATACATGAGTTTGCATTGAAATTGATCCTGGCAGCGCCATCCGAATAAGCTGCTTGACCGACAGCAGGAGATGATCCACTTCTAGAATGCGATGTCTTTTGGTGTCTCCTTTCGCAAAGTGAAATAACTGTTTGACGAGCGCGATCGCTCGGCTTGTATTGGCGGTGAGAATTTGGAGCAGCTTACGCTGACGGCTGTCGGCCTCAGGAAATTCTATTTGCAGCAGATCTGCAACGGCTGCAATCGGCGTGAGCAAATTGGTCAGGTCGTGGACGATGCCCAGGGTCAGTTCGCCGACGCTTTCCAGTCGCTGACAGCGACTCAGGTGGGACTCCAAGCGTTTGAGATCGCTCACATTTACCCCCTCTACCATTAGCATTGGCGGCTGAGCCTCCTGCTCAATCGGTCGCACGGTCAGGGCAAAGGTTTCCTCACGAGCGTTTGCGCCTCGAATGGTGGTTTCATAGTGAACCGCTTCGCCACCTGCGGCTGTGGCAATCGCCGCGTGTAGCCGTCCCTGACCGCAATAAGCCAATGTCCAGCCGATGACATCGGCCAATGGCCGACCGACTATCTGCTCATGCTCAACGTCGCCATAGTTCAGCACTGCCTGATTAGCCTCTAAAAGCAGGCCATCCGCACTGAGCAGCCACGTCATCTGAGAAGAGTGATCGAACAGCGTATGAAAGGCGCTGCGAATTGATTGCGCCTGTCGAAAAGATCCACTTTCAACGATCACCGCTGCTTGTAAAAAGTTTCTACTCAGTATGCTTGTTCCTGTCTTATCGAGTTTTTGCTCACCTGTCATTTCTGCTTACCGTTTTTAAGGATCTGAAGCGTTGCTATATCAGATGGTGTTTAGAGACTCTTCGGGCTGAATACGTTTTTACTAAAAGGGGTGGCTCTCTAGTCACAATGACGCGATTTTCACAAAACATCAGTCGGTTTGCGTACAGATAGCCAAAACCCGATCGCTCAGGCCATCGGGTTTAGAAAAGATTTGGAATGAAGAATAGGCCCGTACTCAAGCGCGACGTAACCCTTGTAGCCAATTGTTAGAAGCGCTGGTGAACGCCGGGGAAGTAGTAGCGCTCTTCCAACCAGATTCTTACTTCCGACGGGGATGCGCTGCGCAGGATGCGCCCGGATGCGGGATCGTAGGCATTCCAAACGGTGCCCCCGGCGGTGTTTTTGGTCTCCCAGACACGGGGCTCAGAAGATGCGTTCAGACCAGCTTTGATCTGGTTCCACAGGTGGTTGAGCCGGACAGTCAGAGATCGTTGATTGGCTAGGCGATCGCCCGACGACAGCGGCCAGTAGGCTTGATTGATAGAACTGCCATAGGTAAGGTTGGATTTCATTGAAAGCTCTCTTTGATATACTGTCCCTACAGTTTAATAAACTGTTACGTACTATACAAAAACCAGCTCTCATCCTTTGCATGAGCAGGTCACATAATAGGTCTCAATTAAGTGTTTGGAGGGGTTCAAAACAACCGAATCGGTGGCCTCGAATAATCGCTGACCGCATATCTGAGCGTCATATAGTGTTAAGGACGACAGGTTTGGCTCACTTGATACAGCTTCAACTTTTCAAGACAAGGCCATCAGGTCTCGACTTTAAAGTGTCGCCTGATAAGCTCGCCAGCCGCCGTACTCGGTAATCTCTTTTTTCCCTTCCACGGTCAGCGGCTCGCCGATAACCCCAAGAACTTCTTCACCATCGTGCAAAGTCACTTTGCCAATCGCCAGTCCAGGCGGCTCTTGGGAGAGAATAATCCCTAAGCCAGCAAGTGGAACTTCCCAGACTTCCAGGGCAACTGCAACCCCGCCTGTTTTCACCTTGATCATCGCTGGATAATTGTCGTCGATAGACCAGATCCTATAAGCCGCTTCGGTTTTGGCCTCTCTTTCAAACGTTGCGCCCACGTTGAGCAGATTTGGATTTAGAGCCAAATCTCTCATCAGGGTGCCATTAACTGCGAGCTTTAAAGTCTCTTTCATCGGTGCTTATTCCTCTTTTCCTAACGCGCCGGGTGAGCCCGCAATAGTTTGCTGGGGTGAGCAGGTAATGATCATAATCAGCAGCGTCAGAATATAAGGAGCCGCATTGAACAAGTAGTAGTAGGAATTTATCCCGACCGACTGAAAGGCTGGCCCAATCGCCTGAGCCCCGCCAAACAGCAGCGAAGCCCACAAGCACTGAATCGGATTCCATCGGGCAAAAATCACTAGGGCAACGGCCATCAGCCCCTGGCCGCTGGAGATGCGCTCTGTCCAAACACCCGGATAGTACAGCGACAGGCAAGCGCCGCCGATGCCTGCCAGAAAGCTACCGGCCATAATGCTCGCCATCCGCACTTTGAAGACAGAAATGCCCATTGCCAGGGCCGCTTGAGGGCTGTCGCCCACGGCTCGCACATACAGGCCCCAGCGGGTCGCGCGGAAAAACCAGTGGAGGAGAGGCGCGATCGCAATTCCCAACAGAAACAGCGGGCTCACCCTCAGCGCGGCCCGCACCGGCGGCGAACTGCTCCAGGCTCCCCAGTCAAAGGTAAATAGCTGCGGAGCCTGTGGCTGAATAAAGGGCTTGCCAAAAAAGAAAGCCAGCCCGCTGCCCAAAATAATCATGGCAATGCCGACAGCGACATCGTTCACTCGCCGCTGTTGCGACAGCCAGCCGTGAATAGCCCCCAGCACCATGCCCGAGAATCCGGCGGCTACCACGCCCAGCCAGGGAGCCCAAAAAGCCCCCACCGTCCCCTCGGTCAAGTAAGACACCCCGTAGGCGCTCATCGCCCCCATCAGCAGCGTTCCTTCCAACCCCAGGTTGATCTTGCCGCTTTTCTCAGTAATGCACTCGCCCAGGCTGACGAATAAAAAGGGCGCACTGCCGCGCAGCGTCCCGGCCAATATGCCCAGCGGAATGCCCCACAGCCCTACAGAATCACCTGCCATCAGCCTTCCACTCCTTCACGAAACCAGGGAATTTTGCCATACAGAGAATCGCTGTACAGCACACAGAGAAAGACAATCCCTTGAAAGACCAAAACGGTGGCGTCCGGGAGGTTGTGCGATCGCTGCAATATCCCCCCACTCGCCAAAATCCCGCCCAGCAATATCGCCACCAAAATCGTCGCCAGCGGATTGTGACGCGACACAAACGCCACCAAAATGCCCGCATAGCCATAGTTAGACACCAGCGACTCATTCACTCTCTTTTGCACAGCGGCCACTTCCACCATGCCAGCGAGCCCAGCCGCCGATCCCCCCAAAAAACAAACCGCCAGTGTCAGCTTCCCCACCGGCAGGCCAGCAATGCGAGCCGCGCGAATGTTGCCCCCAGCAGTGCGAGCAGCAAAGCCAAAAGTTGTGCGCTGAATCAGAAAGTAAGCCACAACGCAAACGATCAGGCCGTAAATCAGGCCGTAGTGAATGCGGGTACCGGCAATATCTGCCAGCACGTTAGCCGGGTCGAGGGCCGCAGAGGAAGGCTTGGTAACAAAGGAGGGATCGCGCATTGGGCCTTCTACCAGGTGGTTGAGGAGGGCGATCGCAATGTAGTTCAGCAACAGACTGCTAATCGTCTCATTCACCCCCCGGTAGTGCCGCAAAGCGCCCGCCAGCATAATCCACAGCCCGCCCGCGACCATTCCCGCCCCGGCCATCGCCATCTGCACCAGCACAGGCGGCAGCGCCGTCCCCAGCGACAGGCCCAGCGCCATCGCCGCCAGTCCGCCCATTACCAGCGCCCCCTCATTGCCGATAATCACCAGCCCCAGACGCGCTGGCAAAGCCGTACACAGCGCCGTCAGCATCAGTGGCGCAGCCCGAATCAGCGTATTTTGCCACGCGCTCCAGCGACCAAACGCCGCCTGATAAATAGAGCCGTACACCGCCAAAGGGTTAGCCCCCGCCAGCGCGCAAAAACCGCCAAAAATAACCAGCGCCACCAGCAGCGCCGCCACTGGCAAAAAAACAGCCTCTAAGGGTCTACGCCAGCGAGCCAGCCGGGAAGAGGGGAAAGCAAAGGTCGCCATCAGCCGTCAATGCTGCCTTTAACGCCGGTCACCAGCCAGTCCATTTTTTCCAGGGCCAGATCCTGCTGCTCATATTTTTCACCCGCTGGCAAAATTTCGTTCCCCTTATTGTCTTGTAGCTCACCGTCATAAATCACCAGTTCACCACTGATCAGCCGTTTTCGGGCAGTCTCTGCATCGGCTTGAGCCTGCTCGCTAGCAGCGGGGCCGTAAGGAGAGAGCTTGCAAAATTTAGCGCCCAGGCCACCTCGAAGAAAGTGGTCGATGTCCCCGGACATCAGCGTTTTGCCCTCTACAAACTGCTCGCCAAAAGAGGTGTAAATGCTGGCCCAGTCCCATTCAGCCCCAGTCAAATAGCCCTTAGGAGCCAGCGGCGACTGATTGGCATGGTAGCCCGTAGAAAAGATGCCGCGCTT
Organism: Phormidesmidales cyanobacterium; assembly: GCA_038315915.1. Lineage (GTDB taxonomy): Bacteria > Cyanobacteriota > Cyanobacteriia > Phormidesmidales > Phormidesmidaceae > Phormidesmis. The sequence continues at coordinate 13,288 of JBBQAC010000055.1, read as the reverse complement.
CTCCGCCGTCTCTATCACCACTTTGGGACTGTCGACATGGCAGGTAATCACATCAATACCCTGGTCGGCCATGCTGTTAGTGGCCTCGGCTTCTTTTACTGGCAGCGCCCAGTCACCAGTGAAAATCACCTGCGTGGTGATCTCTGGCTTCACTGACTTCGCACCCAGGGTAAAGCTATTGATATTGCGCAAAACTTGGGGAATGGGCTTGGCCGCTACAAATCCGAGCTGGCCTGTCTTAGAAGTGTGGGCCGCGACCACACCGGCCACATACTGAGCTTCATCGATATAGCCAAAGTAGCTACCGACATTATCCGGATGAACATCCGGCTGGTATAGCCCGCCCGCATGGAAAAATTGAACCTCCGGAAACTCCTCTGCTAGCTCCAGTATGTAGGGATCAAAATAGCCAAACGAGGTCGGGAAAAGCACGCTAGCGCCATCGACTTCGATCATGCTGCGCATCGTTTCGAGCACGGCAGAGGTCTCGGGTACGCTGGCTTCCTCAATAATTTTGATACCGGGAACAGCAGCCATGGCCTGAGCGCCTTCGGCATGGGCCTGATTGTAGCCAAAGTCGTCTTTGGGGCCGACGTAAATAAACCCTACCACTACCTCAGAAGGCGCGTCGTTGCTATCGCCTGACTCGGCGGTATCAGCGGCAGGCGAGCATCCACTCAGCTTAGTCGCAGCGCCAAAGGCAGTGGTGGCCAGCAGACCCCGGATAATTTGACGTCGAGAGAATTGAATGGAGCGGCGATAGGGCATAGGAAGTCTCCTGGCAAAATAGAACTTAGCGCTTACCTGTGGCTCACTCAAGGCAGGGTAGATAAAGCAGCAATTGAAATCTTACCTTCTAGGATTGAGAAAAGTCGGCGCTTGTTTTGTATCACAGATGCCACTTTATCGGATAACTTGCCTAAGCTTTGCCTCATTTAACATGCCTCATTAAAAAATAGATAGGGACGGGTGCAGGTGACTGTCAAAACAACGCGCAAAGCAATTATTTGGTATGCTGATTGCTATTTTTTCCATGTTTTTTCATTCATACGTGCGTTGGGCTTGCTATTGCTTGGGCAAGCTAAAGCTGTAGTTCCCCCCTGATCCGTACAAAATGTTCAAAGCTGCCGTAGGGCATAGTAATGATCCTGATTCTGTTGTGGCGAGTCAAGAGATTCTGGCGCAATGTAGTGAACAGCTTGCAGGCCAGTGCCCTCAGGCTGGTCTTCTATTTGCGGCGTCTGATTTTGAACATGGCTTAATTTTGCAGGCGATCGCCCGTCAATATCCCGGTATTAAGCTGATTGGAGGAACCTCCGATGGCGAGATTTCTTCGCTGCTCAAGTTTCAGCAGGATTCGGTGACGCTAATGGTTTTTTGTTCTGATGAGGTCGAGTTTTGTACAGCGGTCGGACGCGACCTGTCGAAAGCACCGGGGACGATCGCTCAACAAACCGCCGCGATCGCCCAAGCCAAAATGAAATCCCCACCAGGGCTGTGCATTACCGTACCCGAGAGCCTGACAGCCAGTGGCGTGGAGATACTCAATGGCTTGAAGCAAGGACTCAATCAAGCGGTGCTAGTCGTTGGCGGCACCGCGACCGACGACTGGGCCTTTGAATCGACCTATCAGTTCTTTGGGGAAGAAGTGTTGCAGGACTCCCTGCCCGTATTGCTGATGTCGGGCAACCTTCACCTGGGCCACGGCGTCTCGACTGGGTGGACACCGGTTGGCCAGAAGAGCGTCGCTACCAAAGTCAGCGGCAATGTGCTCTACGAAATTGATGGTCAGCCGGCCCTAAGTTTTTACCAGAACTACTTAGGTAACTATGTTCCCTCCGCCGAATATAGGTTGGCCATCTTTGAGCCAGGGAGCAGTCACTGGTACATGCGTGCCTCTAATGGCAGCTACGATGCCGCAACTGGCAGCATCACCTTTTTTGCCGATATTCCAGAGCAGTCTGAAGTTCAAATAGTGCGCTCTAACCGAGACAAAGTTGTTGACTCAGCGCGGGCCTCTGCCGCCGTTGCGCTTGAGAACTATTCGGGAGAAATGCCAGCCGCTGTGCTGTTTTTCTCCTGTGCGGGACGGCGACAGCTACTGGGTACCCGAACGGCGGAAGAGTACGAATCTGTTCAAACAGTATTAGATCCGAATGTTCCTTGCTGCGGGTTTTACACCTACGGAGAGATTGCACCGATTTACGCCCAAGGCGAATCGCAGTTTCACAACGAAACCTTTGTCACCTTACTGCTGGGGACGCGATAACCTTTGATGACTTTCACTTCTCTCGATCAGCAGGTGCAGACGCTCGAAAAAGCCAATCGCGTGCTCCGCAAAAAGCTCACCCGTTCTGAAGCTCAGCGAACACAGCTAGAAGCCAACCACGAAAAGCAAACGCAACATCTACATGACATTATTCAGAATTTAGAGAATTCTATACAGGCACTACGCGCCTCTCAGCTTGAGCAGCTAGCCCAAAGTGAAAAAATGACGGCGCTGGGCAATTTGGTTGCGGGCGTTGCTCATGAAATCAGCAATCCCCTCAGCTTTTTGCAGGGTAATGTTCCCCCAGCCGAGGAGTACACCCATGATTTGTTCAGCCTGATTGACCTGCTGCTCGAAAAGATCCCTCAATCAGACGACCCGGCGATCGCGGCCAAAATCGAAGCGATTGATCTTGGCTTCGTGCGCGAAGATTTGCCAAATTTGCTGAATTCTATGAATCTGGGCATTGACCGCATTCGCGAAATTAGCAGCAGTTTGCGAACATTTTCGCGGGCCGATCAGGATGCCAAATCCTTGTTTGATCTGCATCAGGGGCTTGACAGTACGCTGCTAATTTTGAAGCATCGGCTGAAAGCCGATAGTCAGCGGCCTGAAATTGAAGTGATCAAAGACTACGGTGAGCTACCGTTAATTGGCTGTTTTCCTGGCCAGCTCAACCAGGTCTTTATGAATTTGCTGTCGAATGCAATTGACGCGCTCGATGAGATTACTCAGGACAAGCCTTTGCAGACCGATCAGCCTCACCTTCACCAGATCTCGATAGCGACTCGGTTTTTAGCTGAGCGGCAGCAGGTAACTGTCAGCATTCGAGATAATGGGCTGGGGATGCCAGATGAGGTGAAGTCTCGAATTTTTGAAAATTTGTTTACTACTAAGGCGGTGGGTAAAGGTACCGGACTGGGGCTAGCGATTACCCGACAAATCATCGTCGAAAAGCACGATGGCGACATTTCGGCGGTTTCTGAGCTAAATATGGGCACGGAATTTATGCTGACGCTGCCGGTTAATCTCGACTGCTCACTTTACTCATAACTACTTTCCGAATATCCGAGCAGGGTATACGATAGCGGTCGATGAAAAATTTTCTTCCCGACAATTCTGTTCTAGAGGCGCTCTGGCGGTTATCTCAGCCGATCAAATCGCCATATCCACTGGACGGCTGGTCTCTGGAGGGGCGAGATCCCAAAGTCCTGAAGCAGATGATGCCGCTACTGAGCTGGGTGTACGAGCACTATTACCGGGTCAGTACCGACGGCTGGGCGCAGATTCCCCGCAATGAGCCGGTGATGCTGGTCGGTTCTCACAACGGCGGACTGGCCGCCCCGGATCTGCACATGATGCTGTACGACTGGTGCCGCTGCTTTGGCCCGGAGCGATCGCTCTATGGCCTGATGCACCCGAGCGTATGGCAGGCGTTTCCGGCGGGCGCTCGCTGGGCGACTCAAATGGGGGCAGTGCGGGCGCATCCGAGGATGGCGATCGCCGCGCTCAACCACGGCTCCAGCATTGCCGTCTATCCAGGTGGCGTACAGGATGTGTTTCGGCCCTATGAAATGCGTCACAAGATTTATTTTCATAACCGCAAGGGCTTCATCAAGCTAGCGCTGAAAAAAGCAGTGCCGATTGTGCCGATGATTTCTGTCGGGGCGCATTCTACGCTGATGGTGCTCGCCGATATCTACCCGCAGGTCAGATACCTGCACGAGCAGGGAATGCCTTGGCCTAAGGGTATCGATCCAGAAGTGTTCCCAATTTACCTGGGCTTGCCCTGGGGCCTTGCCGTGGGGCCGCTGCCGCATATTCCCCTGCCGGTGAAGCTACATACGCGCATCTGCGAGCCGATTCGATTCGAGCGCTACGGGGCGGAGGCGCTGCGCGATCGCGAGTATGTCGATGCTTGCTACCGACAGGTAAGCGACCAAATGCAGCAGGCACTAGATCAGCTAGTGGCAGAGCAGCAAACTTAACAAAGCGCTAGTCCGCTTTTTCTTCGTGGTATTCGGAGATGCTCTCGTAGACGGTTTTTGGGAAGGTCAAGTCCTGATATACGTTGCAGGCATCCGGGTCATCGGGATTCGCGCAGATGGCAAAGTCCTGGCTGGATTGCCATTCTAAAATGCTGTCGCGCGTGGGCGGGCTGTAGCCTTTGCTGGTGACCTGTTCGTAGAGCGATCGCGCCTCTTCTTCACTAAAGTCGCGGTCTTTACGGAGATGACTGATCACCTCTTCTTGCTCTGCAAAGTATTGAGCCACAATAGTAAAGGTCAGCCTGCCGTAGTGGCCGATGTCTTTACCCTCCTCTAAAGCATCTAAGAGATGGGCCATTACGTCACTGTCGCGGAGGTCTGCTATTGCCATGATGATATCGAGCGGGTGTAAGTTCAGTACTCCTGTTTTAGGATATTTGTACTACTTTGGGCTCTGCCAAAAGGCAGCTTGCGAGTGTGGCGATAGGGGGATTTGAGCTGTCAAGACTGCGCCTCAAGCCAGATGCGATTCGCCCAGAACAATCGCCGACTGCTGCATTTGCTGCACCACTTGGCTAGTGATGCGGCTAAAGCCAAAGCCTTCTGCCGCTAGCGGGTAGCGCTGAGAATGCAGCACTACCAAGTCAAAGGCTTGGGCTTCGTGCAAAATTGCCTTGCCGACATCTTCTGCCTGCACGATCAGAGACTGCACAGGCGTTTCAAACTTCGCCTGGGCAATCAGCCCGGTAATCTCCGATTCGGCCCAGTGAGCGGTTTGGTCGGAGCGAGAGCGGCTGAAAATATGCACCAGGGTGACTTCTGCCTGCGTGATTTCTGCTAGGTGACGCACGAAAGACACCATTCGCATCGCCCGCGCTGAGAAGTTTTCGACCGGCACCAGAATCCGGTTAATCTGCTGAGGTGGGTGCAGCAGGCGAGCGACGGCGACCAGGCAGGGCGCTTCCCAAAACACGCTGTCGATAATGGTGCCAAACAGGCGAGCTTGAAGATTGCCCGCGCTGCCCCACCCCATCACGATCAAGCTGGCCTTTTGCTCCTGCGCGGCCCGACAAATGCCGGAGGGAATTTTTTCGTCGATTCGCAATAATGGCCTGATCTTGACGGCGAAGGATTGGCTGAAGAGGCTGGCTTTGGCCAGCAGGGTTTCGCTGCGCTGAACGGCTCGGGAAAGCTGCGACCGGGTCATGTGCGGGCGGGCGACGGCGATCGCCAGCGGTACTACCTGCCCGCCCTGCTGCTGAGCGAGCAAAGCCGCTAGCTCAATCAAAAACTGCTCGGTCTGCGGATTATAAACCGGTACCACCACAGTAAACGGGCGCACCGACTGCGCTTCTGGCACCAGCCATTCATCGTCCGGCAATGGCGTTGCAGGCACCGGTAGCCCTATCGCCACGCGCGACACCAGCAGCGGGCCCAGCGTCGCCGTCACCAGCATCATCACCACCACGCTATTGAGCACTTCATCGCTCAGCATTCCGGCCCGGTTGCCCACCAGCGTGGCTGCTAGCGTCGTCGCCACCTGCGGAATCGACATCGATCCCATCGTCAGCATTTCTCGCCAGCTATAGTGAAAGCTCAGCTTGGCCAGCAGCGCCGCCGTAAACTTACTGGCCACCAGCCCCACCACAATCGCCAGCGCCAGCCAAAAAGAAGACAGGCTACTGACAAACGCAGGCAGGTCGATCAGCAGCCCCACATTGACAAAAAAGATCGGGATAAACAGGACGCTGCCGACAAACACCACTTTCTCTTTCACCGGGCCATTGCGCAGCACATCGTTCACCGCCAGCCCCGACAAAAACGCGCCCACAATCTTCTCGACGCCAATCAGCTCAGCCCCCAATGCCGCCAAAAAAACCGCCAGCAGCACAAACAAAAACTGATTGCCTTCATCGTCACTAGAGCGGCGAAAAAATTCTCGTCCGGCCCAGTCCACTCCCCACAGCACCACCAGCGTGTAAAGGCTCAGCGAAATTAGCAGCGACAGCAGCCGCGTCACACTAAAGCCCCCTTCATTGATCCCCAGACAAATTGCCAGGATCACCAGCGCCCCAATATCAGTGCAAATCGTGGCTCCAATCGTCACAGTGACGGCTTCGTTCGCTACTACGCCTAGCCGCCTCACCACCGGATAGGTCATCAGGCTATGGGAGGCCAGCAGCGACCCCATTAGCACCGCACCATTCCAGTCAAAGCCAAACCCTCGACCGATGGCAATTCCCGCTATCAACGGCAGCGTAAAGGTCAGCGCGCCAAAGCCAGCCGCCCTGTTTTTAACCTTGCGAAGCTGTTCTAAATCGATCTCCAGGCCCGCGACAAACATCAGATAGAGCAGCCCGACATCGGCCAGCAGTTCGACTACCGGTGACTCGGCGGAAAGCACACCCAAGCTATTCGGCCCCAGGGCCACCCCCATCGCTAGCAGACCCAGTACGCCCGGCAACTTAAACCGTTCAAAAATGGGCGGAACAATCAGCGTAACGGCTAGCAGGACGGCAAACGCCCCAATCGGTTCTTCTTGAAAAAGGGTCAGCTCCACCAGTCAATCGCCCAGTAATAGTAGGTACAGGCCAAGGTTCAGTAGCGGCCTGCTCGGTTTCTCGTGACTCTGCTTGCTGCTGCGATCGCAGCAGAGAAACTCGTCCTAAAATAGTGACTCTACGTTACCCGGTAAGTACGCCTCTGCAAGATTACCCTGATCCAAACCGCTTTTTCCAGGGTAATACCGCTAAATTCTGCTTGCTGCAAAGACTGTTTGGCCTGAATGCAGGTCAACATCTCTAGCGCGGTCAGTTGAGCCATGGGTGAATTATGAGGGCCGACGATCGCAGCACGGTCATCATATTTTGATTTGTTTTTTTGCTACGAAAATGCCACAAAATGACACATAGCAGCCGTCCATGCGCTAGGGTGAAAGCCTCTAAATAAGAAAAGACGACCGGTCAACTACAAGTGATCGGCCAAGCGCAATGTTAGCGCCTGAAATAACGCATGAAACGCACTCACAAGCGTGACGAACTCATTCAATCGGGCCGCGAAATCATTATTAAAAAAGGGTTTAATGCGGCTAGTCTCAACGATATCCTGAACGCCGCTGGCGTGCCCAAGGGCTCTTTTTACTATTACTTCTCAAGTAAAGAAGATTTTGGTCTGGCGATTGTCGATGATTTTTCTAACCGGTACTTAGACAGGCTTAAGCGCCTCTTGGAAGATCCTGATCTGATGCCGCTAGCAAGGCTACAACAGTATTTTTCGGTGGGCATCGCCGACATGCAAGCCTGCGAGTACGCAGAGGGCTGCTTGCTGGGCAATCTCGCGCAAGAGCTATCGGCCCAAAATGAGATGTTTCGCGATCGCCTCAATCAGACCTTTACCACCTGGGAAAAATGTCTGGCAGCCTGCATTACAGCTGCGCAAGCCGCCGGAGAAATCGCCGAGGGCAGCGACCCGGACGAGCTGGCTAGCTTTATTCTGGCTGGCTGGGAAGGCGCTATTTTGCAGGCAAAAGTCGCCCAGTCAGTCATGCCTATGCAGACCTTTGTGAAGGTTCTGTTTCAGCAGGTTTTAAGGATCTCTGTCTCTAGTTAGAGTTTAAGCCGTGGCTGGAAGAGTATGGTGATGATGGTCACTAGTTGACTGGTCTACTATATTTTATTGAGTTATTAATTTTTAGCTTTAGATTGTTAGTAATGTCCGTCGCAGGTCGCTGACGGCCAGCTATTTCTTGCTTGGATTGCCGGTCGTCTGTGACCTTTGAAAAGTTTGTTGTATTGAGAAGATTAGCTATGCCTGAAATTCAAAACGCCGAAATTAAAAACAAAGTAGTCATTATCACCGGAGCTAGTAGTGGACTAGGGGAAGCCACTGCGCGCCGACTCGCCAAAAATGGCGCGAAGCTGATGCTGGCGGCAAGGCGAGAAGATCGCTTAAAAGCCCTGGTTGCCGCTCTCGAAAAAGAAGGCGGCACCGCTCAGTATCAGATCACCGACGTGACCGACCGGGCTCAGGTAGAGGCACTGGCCAAAGCCACTCTGGACGCCTATGGCCGGATCGACGTGCTGGTGAATAATGCAGGGCTAATGCCGCTCTCGCCGCTAGATGAAGTCAAGGTGGATGAGTGGGACAAAATGGTCGATGTCAATATTAAAGGCGTACTCTACGGTGTTGCTGCCGTGCTGCCGACAATGCGCGAGCAAAAGTCCGGTCACGTGATCAACATCTCTTCTGTCGCCGGACATAAAGTCTTTCCGGCAGGCACGGTGTACTGCGCCACGAAGTTTGCTGTCAAAGCGATTTCCGAAGGCATCCGGCTCGAATCCAATGGTGAAATTCGCTCAACTAATATTTCTCCGGGCGCAGTCGATACCGAACTGACCAGCACCATTTCGCATGATCAGACGGCCAAAGGCGTTAACGAACTGTATTCAGTTGCGATCAATGCGGATGCGATCGCCCGTGCCATCACCTACGCCATCAAGCAGCCAGCGGATGTCGATGTCAATGAGATGGTCATTCGCCCTACCCATCAAGAGATGTAAAGCTATTTCTATGCAAGCGTTTGAGTAAATCTCAAACGCTTCTCTCGAAGTTTGTTTAGTTAACCAACTCATTTATTTATGCCATCTCTAACACTTTACGGTATACCGGCCAGTACCTACGTTCGCACCGCGCGACTGATACTCACCGCAGCTAACATCGACTACCAGCTCGAAGGCGTCGATATTTTTAACGGCGACAACAAAACCGACGCTTATTTAAGCAAGCATCCTTTTGGCAAGGTGCCTACCCTGGCGGTAGACGGACAGCTCATCTACGAGAGTTTGGCGATTAGCGATTATCTCAATCGTGGCTTAGCTGATGAGCGCTTCAGCCCGTCTGACCCCATGACCCGGGCGAAAATGTACCAGATCGTATCGATTGTCGATAGCTACCTTTATGCTCCCGCCATTGGCACACTCACTATTCAAAATTTGATCGTGCCAAGTCAGGGCGGAGAGCCGGATAAAGCTGCAATAGAAAGTGCGATCGCGCCTACTCAAACGGCACTCGGTGCGATTGAAGATCTGTTCCAGCGCAGTCCCTACTTGCTGGGTAGCTCATCTTCTCTAGCTGACTTCTACCTGATTCCGGTCTTCTTTTACCTGTCGAAAACTCCCCAATTTGAAGCGGTCACCGCTCAAACACCCCAGCTCTCAGCCTGGTGGAACAAGGTAAAAGAGCTTGATTTGGTCAAAGCAGTCTGCGGTTAACGGAACTGTATCTGGCCAATCTACTGGCCAGAAGATTGGCCGACCTATTGAAACACTTGATAGCAGGCTTTGCCTTTTGCCTTCGCCCAGTACATGGCAATATCGGCATCCCGCAACAAATCGCTACCCTCGGCATACTGGGCAGAACTCAGTGCAATGCCAATGCTTGCACTGATATGAATTTGATGACCGCTTAGCGTAAAGGGCGATCGCAGTTCCTGATTAATGCGGTCGGCAATCCGAACGACATCGCTGACCATCTCTACTGGCTCTGAAAGGATAACAAACTCATCTCCCCCCAAACGGGCGACCACATCGGTCTCCCGAACGGCGGCTGTGAGTTTTTGGGCGAATAGCAGCAGCAATTGGTCACCTGCCTGATGGCCAAGCGTATCGTTCACCGCCTTAAACCTGTCCAGATCCACAAAAAGCACGCCAAAAAGCCAGCTTTCCTCCCGCTGCATCCGCTTAAAAGCCTGCTCCAGATGCTCCATAAACAGCGCTCGGTTAGGCAAAGCTGTAACCGTGTCGTAAAAGGCTAACCGATGCAGTTGTGCCTGCGCCTGAGCGTGATCAAAAATTTCTTGCTGAAGCCGTCGATTCGTTTCTTCCAGTTCGGCAGTGCGCAGTTGAACCCTTTTTTCTAGCTCCTGATTGAGCATGGCTAACTCGGCTCTAGCAGATCGTAAAGCAAGCTGATGTTTGACCCGAACCAGCACCTCTTCAACTTGAAACGGCTTAGCTACATAGTCAGACCCACCAATCGCAAAAGCTTCTACCTTGTTAAAGGTTTCATTCAAAGCGCTGATAAAAATGATTGGAATATCTTGAGTGTCTGGGTGGGCCTTTAACCGCCGACAGACTTCAAACCCGTTTAAATCGGGCATAACTACGTCTAATAAAATCAAATCCGGGTGCTTTGCTTGGGCCATGGTGACTGCCTCTTCGCCACTCTTCGCCACCAGCACGTGAAATTGAGCCTGCTTCAGCAATTTGACCAAAACCTGGACATTAAGAGGCTGGTCATCTGCAACTAAAATGGAGTAGCTAGAGCAGTTCGTAATCATTTCTCTGATAGATAAGACCTCACTGTAAAGCCAGGATGGCTTTGTCTTTAAGCGCTGCTGCCCGTCGCCAGCGCTCGCCTACCTCAATGACTCTTGCTTCAGCCAGTCGGTTCCGCTACAACGCGCCTTTGAAATTGCGATGACCTTCTCCACCATCGCGAAAGTGCCCATTCTGTCATTCTAAAAGGTTATCCCTGAGGGTGCGATCGCTATCGTCTTTTGACCTTTTGACTGCCTGCCAAACTCATTCTTCTCAGAGGCTAAGGAAAAATTGTCCGCTAGCAGGTCGTCTATAGAGGGTGAAAATCAATCCTGATAGAGCAAGGCATCAGAGCAGTTAAACCACCCTAAAAGATAAGTAGTCCTATATTCTAACGTATTAGGCATCAACGGCGATGATAGTCGATTTTTCTAGTAATTTGTTCAACGTCCGGATAGATAAACAGCTCAAAATGTGCTCATTTGACGTAAATTCACTGAACAAACCGTCAGTACAGTTGCTCGTGTTAGGCCAGCTACTCACTCAAGGCCATTGATCAATGCGTTGCTGGCTGCTGCACCACGAGACCAAGCTTGCTCTCAGAACTGACTGCTCGAAGATTGCGGCGATCGCCAGCAATAATGTTCTTAGCAGCGAAAAGTCCTGTGCGCATTGCGTCAGACTGAGTGCCCATCTGGTGCAGACCATTGCAGCCGACGATCTGCAAGTTTTCAAAGCCGCCCAGGTAATCTTGCAGCAGGGCTAAATGACGGTTGTATCCAGCTGTATAAAGGGGATACGCTTTTCTCTGCCTAACTACCGCGCTGTCTGCAATTAGGGCTGTCTCTGTCACCAGTCCCAAATCTGCTAGTTCCTGGCTCGCCAGGCGGATCAGATCCGCGTCCGTCATTCGCCCTATCTGATCGGTCTGATTGCAAAAGTACTCCATCCCCAAACGGGTTGTCTTCGGCTCCGGCGCGACGTTACTCCCATGGGAGTAGTTTTGAATGCGGCCCACTTTAAAGTTAGGGCTATAAACGCAAAGCGAGCTGTCTGGTAAGAGAGACGGAACATTGATAGTCATCAGAACAACAATCAGATCCCGGTACTTTAAGCTGTTGGCTGCTTTGGTCACAGCCTTTGGGGCGGGCGGGTGTAACCGGGCGACAAGCTCAGCCATTGGCAAAGTAGCGATGAAGTGGTCGCCGCTATTAATTGCGATCGCGCTTCCTTTTTTAACGACAACTTGATCGATACGGTTGCCAGCATGTTCGATTTGCAGCACGCGCGTATTCATTTCGACCGTAGCCCCTGTTTCTTCAATCAGGTGCCGGCATTTCTCCCACAGCGGACTCGCACTTAATCCAGCATAGTCAGTAGCAAAGCTAACCGCTGTGTTCGAGGGCTGGGCGAGTTTTGCCGGGGGCACATAGAGCACCGGAATCTCTCGACCGGCCCACTCTGCCGGAATGGTATCGGCAGGCATTTCCCAAATTTTTTCGGCGTAGGGCTTAAAAAAAATGCGATAGAGATAGCGGCCAAATTTCTCAGTAACCTGGCTCTCAAAGCTATCAGGTGTTGTCCTGGCAGCGCGCTCGGACTGAGTATGAATATAGCTCAAAGCTGCTCTAGCAACGTCAATAGGGCCAAGGTTTTTGAGGAGGCTACTCCACGACAGCGGATAGTCGAACAGGCGGTAGCGATAGAAAATACGCGAGGTTCTTGGCGGGCTCGTGAGACTGTGGCCAACGATTTCTCTTTTCAGCGTTTTGATCTCTTCTATTCCCGTAAAAAAGTCTTGAGGGACGGCTGCTGTAGCAAGCTTACTGATATCAGCGGCTGGTTCAATAACCGCTACATCTTGACCGTTTCTAGCGAGCTTGTAGGCAGCAGTCAGGCCCGCAGGCGCTGCACCGATGATAACCGTCCGAGAAACCATACTTTAAGAGATGTTGAAAGGTTCCTGAGAACCTGGCATTCAGTATAACTACTCACTCAATATAGCAATAAGGGTATCGCTACAGAACAGCCTACGTAGTTGCCCTTACCAAGGATTTGCAAATGTAGCCCGGTTTGAGAAAGTTCAGATGAAGCGCACTCAGCGCCTGCGTACAACTGCTTGAATTATCCCTTCGTCATACATACCCACCATTGAAGTAGCGACTGACCACAACTGGGGGTATGTAAAATTACCTCAAGGGGTACTGCCATACTGACTGAGCGATCGCCATAATTGAAGTTAGAGACTCAGTTGCCAGAAAGGTGCTTAAAAATCACAGGATTCTCATAGTGATCGCGCACACTACAGATTAGGGACTCTCTCAGCGGGATTCGTAAAAATTTGTTCTCAAACCCAAAAGCTTTAGCAAACAACAGTCAGTTGACAGGGCCGAGTCAGCGATGAACTATCAGCAGCTAATTGAATACAGCGTAGACCAGTGGAATCAGTGGCGCATAGAGCATCCAAACATGCAGCCTGACCTCAGTGGTGCCAACTTAAGCCAGGATTATTTGTTTGAAGCCAATCTCAGCAGTACTAATTTGAGCGGTGCCAACCTGAGCAGAGCCTGCCTGATCGGCGCTAACTTGAGTCGGGCAAATTTGAGTGGGGCTAACCTGCGGGGCGCATACTTGAGCCGGGCAAATTTGCTGTATGCCAATCTCCGTCGGGCACAGTTGGTTGGTGCGAGCTTACGGGAGACCAATCTGAGCAA
>JBBQAC010000382.1:0-2436 GCA_038315915.1 Phormidesmidales cyanobacterium | reverse complement strand
GAAGACGGCATTTACATGGAGTCGAACCGATCCTGGTCAATTGACGATCAGCGACATAAGTTTCAGTTTGGCTGTGAGTATGCCCGGAAAATCGAAAATGGCCGCTTGACGACCCCGCTCAAAAATCCTAACTACCGGGCGACGACTCCCCAGTTTTGGCGTAGCCTGTCGCAGGTGGGCGATCGCCAAACCTTGGAAACCTACGGCACCCCCTACTGCGGCAAGGGTGAACCCAATCAGCTCATTCGCGTCGGCCATGCCTCACCGGTATGCGCGTTTGAAAACATTGAAGTATTTGGGGGGGGCGAAGCATGATCCTGATATTGTCGGAGTCTAATTTCAGCCCGTCAGAAGAAAATTTTGAGAGCAGCTTTCAAAGAAGTACTCGCGAAAGCTACGAAGCCGTCTTTACTCGCTTGCTGGAGGCCGTTGGCAATCACCTAAAGGTCTCACCGGACGTCCATTTCACTCTGTCCTTAACAGGAGAGAGCAGCCAGTTCACCCGGTTCAGCAGGGCAAAAGTGCGCCAGACTGGTCAGGTGCGTGACGGTAACCTCCGACTGACGCTAAGCACTACAGACCGCACAGCCGCCACCAATCTGCCTTTTGTCGGCAAGTTCGAGGCCGACTGGCCAGCTACTCGGCAGGCACTCACGACGCTGCAACAGGAACTCCCTCAGCTCCCGCTCGATCCCTATGTGGTGCTGCCATCCTCAGCCGAGGCCAGCCAGAGCCGCGAAGTTCGTAGCGGTCATTTGCTAAGGGCAGCAGCGGTGGCTGAAACGTTGATTGCTCCTGTGCAAAATCTCGATTTTTCGGGGCTGTATGCCGGTGGCACGGCCTACCGGGCCTACGGTGACTCGGCGGGCAACCGCCACTGGTTCGAGACGCCGTCTTTTACGCTGGACTATTCTTTGTTTGGCGATAGCGTTAGTGCTGGCTCGTCAGTTCGCACTAACCAGGCGGTGAAGGGCATTCTGGCAGGTCACCAGTGGGATCAGGCGAAGTATGACCAAAGTATTGCCACTGCTCAAGGGCAGCTTGCCCTGCTATCCCGCCCGGTCAAAGCCGTGGCCAAAGGCGCTTACCGAACTTATTTAGCGCCGACTGCGGTGGCTGATCTGGTCGACACACTGATCTGGGGCGGACTGGGCGAAGCGGCCTTGCGTCAAGGCAACAGCGCCTTTAGCAAGTTGGAGAAAGGCGAAGCTACCCTCTCTGAGCAGTTCTCTCTTCAGGAGGACTTTCAGCATATGGCGGTGCCTCGCTTTAATGAAAGTGGGGCGATCGCGCCCTCCTCTTTACCGATCATCCAGCAGGGCCGTTGGGCCAACGCGCTAGTCAGTGCCCGCAGCGCTAAGGAATATGGCAAGCCCAGCAATGCCGCCAACCGCAGAGAATCGATGCGAGCCCCGGCTGTAGCACCCGGTCAGATGCCAGACAGCGAAGTCCTGGCCCAGTTAGGCACTGGTCTGTACTTATCTAACCTGCACTACCTCAACTGGAGCGACCTCACTGCTGGTCGGATTACGGGTATGACCCGCTATGCCTGCTTTTGGGTAGAGCAGGGAGAAATTGTCGCGCCAATTGAAAACCTTCGCTTTGACGACAATTTTTACCGGTTTTTAGGTGAAGGGCTAATCGCGCTCACTGATAGCCAGACCTTTATACCAACAGTAGATACCTACGAGCAGCGATCGCTGGGCGGCATGTGGACACCTGGAATGCTGATCGAGCAGTTTCGGTATACGCTTTAGCTGGATAATTTTTAGTCCACTAGATTTATTCAACCCATGCTTTGCACCAACGCTACTACTTTCGTACCTCATGGCTTCTGAACAGCGACTGTCTATTTCGTTTAGCAGCGTTTTGGTGGTGTTTGCGGCAATCTCAGCGGCGATTGTAGGATGGCACCTCAGGGGGCTACTGCTAGTGCTGATGATTTCGGTTGTGCTGGCTTGCTCTATCGCCCCGATTGTTAACTGGGCCGAGCAGTTTCGCGTCCCCCGGTGGCTGAGCGCTTTGCTGAGCTATTTGATGATTTTAGGTGTCTTAGCCGGGGTGGTCGTCTTGATTGGCCCGACTGTACTGGAGCAGATTCAACTGTTGGTAAGACAGCTACCTCTCTTGCTTCGCAGAGCTGTGACCCAGGCAGAAGGCTGGGTGCTCATTCTCAATGACAGTCGGCCTGAGCTTACCACTCAGCTGTTTGATCAGCTTGATGTACAGGGAGTAGCCGCTTGGGCAATTCGCTCTACGCGTCAAATCGCCCTGCGCTCTCTCAATCTGACAACTGACATTCTGGGCACTTTGCTGAGTTTGGTGCTGGCCGTTTTCATCTCGGGCTATATGCTGGCTGACAGCCGCACGCTGACAACTAGCTTTGTGCGGCTGATCCCGGCACCTTGGGATCAGCGAGTGACTGAGCATTTGCCT
>JBBQAC010000126.1:0-12544 GCA_038315915.1 Phormidesmidales cyanobacterium | reverse complement strand
ACTGTGGTAGAGCCTTTACTCTCCGGCATCGTTTTGGGCCTTATTCCCGTCACTCTAATCGGCCTGTTTGTAGCCGCCTACATGCAGTACCGACGAGGTGATCAGCTCGGTGGCTAGGGCCGCTGTTGCTCCTAATGTTTTAGGGCATTACGACTGAGCGATTGCGATCGCCTGCTCTAACCGCTGCTGGTCAAACCCCTGACGGTGCAGAATCACCCAGGACTCTACTAAGTCAGGGCCTTGCATGTCGCCCATGAGGGCAGCTCGGAGCGATCGCATCAG
The DNA here is from genome assembly GCA_038315915.1 of Phormidesmidales cyanobacterium. Taxonomy (GTDB): domain Bacteria; phylum Cyanobacteriota; class Cyanobacteriia; order Phormidesmidales; family Phormidesmidaceae; genus Phormidesmis. The sequence continues at coordinate 12,262 of JBBQAC010000126.1, read as the reverse complement.
CAACCCCTTCTTCACTTTCAGATCCTTAGTCACCTGGTCGATTACGCCCTTTGCGTCCGCTGCCCCGTTAATCTCAGTCGTCTTCAACCCATTTAGCACCGCCTGCATCGCTTCAGCCACCTGTTCTTTCTGAAGCTGCTCTTTGGCCTGATCGCTAAAGTCCATCGTCGGCTGCGCGAAAAAGTGTGCAAGTTCCACACAGTCTTTCAGCCGGGTCAAACTCGGGCCAATCATTGCCGTCAGCGGCAGTAGCCACTCTTTGTCAGTCTCAGCATCGAAGCCACAGCCCGCTTCCTGCCAGTAGGGCATCAGCATCGGCAACAGTTCCTCCGCCGGTTTGTCATGTAGATACTGGCTGTTAATCCAATCGAGCTTAGCCCAGTCGAACTTGGCCCCCGCTTTGTTCACCCGCTCAAAGCTAAACACCTTAGCCGCTTCTTCTAAGGTAAATAGCTCCTCTGCATCCGGATCGGACCAGCCCAGCAGCGTCATATAGTTTGCCAGCGCCTCAGCCGTGAAGCCCATTTCCTGAAAATCAGAAATTGAAGTTACCCCATCGCGCTTAGAGAGCTTCGCCCCTGACTCATTTAAAATCAGCGGCGTATGCGCAAACTTGGGCACCGTCATCCCCATCGCCTCGTACAGCAAAATCTGCTTTGGCGTATTGCCCACATGGTCTTCCCCACGAATCACGTGCGTAATCGCCATATCCGCATCGTCCACCACCACCACAAAGTTATACAGCGGCTGACCGACATCGCCCTTAGAAGCGGCCCTAGCCACCACCATATCGCCGCCTAAGTCACGCCCTTTCCAGCTCACTGGCCCGCGCACCAGGTCATTCCACTTCACCTCGCGCCCGTCCTCAATTTTGAAGCGAATCACCGCCTGCCGCCCTTCGGCTTCAAAAGCTTCAATTTGCTCAGGCGTGAGGTTGCGATGCTGATTGTTATAGCGCGGCGCTTCCTTTCGGTTCTGTTGCGCCTCGCGCATAGCGTTCAGTTCTTCAGGCGTTTCATAAGCCCGGTAAGCCAGTCCTCTATCTAGTAATGCCTGAATTCTCTCGCGGTACAGCTCCATCCGCTGCGACTGATAGAACGGCCCTTCATCCCAATCCATCCCCAGCCACTTCAGCCCTTCCAGAATATTGTCCGTAAACTCTGGCTTAGAGCGCTCTAGGTCAGTATCTTCAATTCGCAGCAAAAATTGACCGCCCTGATTGCGTGCAAACAGCCAGTTAAAGACGGCGGTACGAGCCGTGCCGATGTGCAAATTTCCAGTAGGGCTAGGCGCAATGCGAACGCGAACAGACATAGGAGTTAGCTGATAAACAGTGGTGAAGGCTTGCAGTCTATCAGCGTACTATATGGCTACGGAAGGCGACGACTGCCTTTGGGTATCTGCCAGCTGATTTTCGTATCCCAAAGGAACGCTAGACCTTTCCCGTAATTTGCAACAACAGGGGCTCTCCGCCGAATCGGACGGCATCGGTACAGGGTAAGCCGGTTTGTTGGGAGGTGTCTGCGATCGCCTCCCTAGCCGCCGCCTCACTCAACCCAAACGTATTCAGCGCAATCCCCACTACCCTAGCCGGGGCAAATGTACCACCCGCTGTTGCCACCGATTCGTACAGCTTCACGACTTCCGTCAGCGGCGGAATCTGGAAGTCTGAAAAGTGCTGAATGTGGGTGAGGCCCGCTTTGTGAACGAGGATCAAGTGAGTGGGCTGAGTGCCTCTAATTAGCGGCAAAGTCGCAGTAGAAGCCGGGTTGAGCAAGGAGCCCTGGCCTTCTACAAAAAGAATGTCGTAGTCGTCGCCGTAGCGGATCAGGCATTGCTCAATGGCACCCGAAGCGTAGTCTACTCGAATCGCGTCGAGCGGAACGCCGTCTTCCCCGAGCATCAGGCCGGTTTGACCGGTGGCGATCAGTTTGGAGCGCATGCCGCTGGACTTAGCGGCGCGGTTGAGTTCTATGCTGGTGGACATTTTGCCGACGGCCATGTCGGTGCCGACTGTGAGGACGCGATCGCACCCCAACAACCTTGCCCTTCCCCCACCGACCATCAGCCCTTCCGGCTCCTGTCGCATATCCCACACCCACCGACCGGGCGCAATTGAACCTGCGATCTCAGCATCCTCGTTCATCTGAGTGTGCAGGCCATTCATCACCGAAAGCCTCGCCTTGACTGCCTGCTTTACCTCCGCATACCAGGGATCAGGCAACATCCCCCCTGAGGGCGCTAACCCAATCGCTAGAACCGTCGGATTGAGCGCCAGTGCAGCCTGCAAAGAGGGCACAATCGGCACCTCGCGGTCAATCCCGGTCAAGGCTTGAATAGATTTACCAGCGGCAGCTTCATCGATCACGGCTACGATAGCGTTTTGGCTGTAGCGGAGTAGAGAGATGCCTGTTTTGCCCTTAGCCCCCTGAAGACCGTCGTGCATCAAAATAGCAATCCGATCATCAGGAGTCAGCATGGCGAGAGAGGCCCAGTCCAGGGTGATTGTTGGGTACTAACGCGCCGTCAGCTAGCTGAGCGCCAGAGAACGGGTCGTCCTTGAGGTTGAAGTGGCTATCGAGGTCGAGATGGTCGGCCAGAGGGGAAAGCTGAGCGAGGGCCGTGTTAGAAATGGCGCTGTCTGAATAGCAGCCAAACATCACCTGCAATCCGCAGGCTCTGGCCGTATGGATCATTCGCCTTGCCTCCGTCAGCCCGCCCGATTTCATTAGCTTAATATTGATGCCATGAATACAATGCGCCAAACGGGGAATATCTGCGCCCGTAAAGCAGCTTTCGTCTACGAAGATAGGCAGCGGAGACTTTTCATACAGGTCGGGTAGCAAGGCGTCATCAGCTACAGCCAAAGGCTGCTCCAGGTAGGTTACGCCGCGCTCTGCCAGCCAGTGAGCCATCGTCAACGCATCGGCCAACTCCCAGCCACCGTTCGCGTCAGTGCTTACCTTAGCCCCAGGCGGTACGTGAGGCAGCAGCGCTTCAAACATAGCCTGGTCAGCGGCAATTCCAGCGGGGCTTCCCAGCTTTACCTTCACAGAGGCGACCGGCTGCTGAGCGCACCATTTGTGCAACCGCTCTACTGCGTTTTCGGGCGAACTGATGCCGACTGTCACCGCCGTCGGGCTAATCTGCTGAAGATCCAGCCCCCAAAGTTGCCACAGCGGTAGACCCGCGTGTTTGCCGAGCCAGTCGTGCAGGGCAACATCAATGGCGGCGCGCGCTGCCGAACAGGTTCCAGATTTGGTTAGCAGCGCTTCAATGGCCTGGTGCTGAAGTGGATGCAGCGAAGCCAGCAGCGGTACTACGTTGGCTAAATCGCGGGCGATTCTCTCGGGCGTTTGGGCAGAGGCCGCATCTACTGAAAACGGTGTCGCTTCGCCCCATCCTTCGGTGCCTTCTGCCTCAACGCGCACCCATAAATTGGTTGAACTGGCATTAGTGCCTCGGCTAATAGTGAGCGGCACGCGCTTGTGTACCGTAAAAGGCTCAAGATGAATCTGCATTCAGCGGGTTGGCTACCTCAATTAGATTGCCGTCAGGATCACGAATGTACACAGATAGGATAGGGCCAAGTGTGCCGGTACGCTGTACCGGGCCGGCAATAATTGGGATATTTAAGTTGGAGAGGTGTGCGATCGCTACTTCCAAGGGTGTAGACACTATAAAACACAAGTCGGCTGAACCCGGCTGAGGAATCTGTGCCGCAGGCTGAAACGGATGCTCTGCTGAATGCAAATTGATCTTTTGCGGACTGTCCCCAATCCGCAAAGCCACCCTATCTTTGCCGCTGGCCGCTTTGAATCGAACGACCTGACAGCCCAACACCTTCGCGTACCACTCACAGCTCAGCTCGATGTTGGCAACCGTGAGCACTAAATGATCTATCTGCTGAAGAGCAATCATTGAAAATATATAAGGACAGCGGCAACATCTGTAAACCAGCGAACGGGAATCAACAGATTCTATCAAAGCTTTTAGGAGTCGCTCCATAGGGCTTCTCTAAGCTGATAAGTTAGCGCTAAAGTTATCGTTAGACAACAGTGAGCCTGTCATCAGCCCTACTCGTGAGGACTTTTACTCATGCCCTCTCCTTTCCCTGGGATGGATCCCTATCTGGAAGGCTACCTCTGGCCAGATGTTCACAGCGCCTTAGCCAGCAAAATCAGGCAGCATCTCACGCCTTTGCTTCGTCATAAATACGCAGCACGTCTAGAAGTTTACTTGGCTGAAGATCCTTTCCCTGAAGGCGAGATAGGCATCCTTTATCCCGATGTTGAGGTGGTTGAAACGCAGCAGCAGCAACCTATCTCGCCTTCTCCTGGCAGCACGCTCACAATTACGCCCGCAGCCCTAACGCTTCCGGTTACTCAAGCTGTCCAGGTTCGGCTGACCAGCGTCGAAATTCGCGACACGGCTAACGATAAGCTCGTGACAAGCATCGAGATTCTTTCGCCGATAAATAAATGAGAACCCGGCCTCACGGCTTATCGAAAAAAAAGGCAAAGGCTTTATCAGGCAGATGTCCACCTGCTGGAACTTGACCTCCTCAGACGTGGCGATCGCCCTTTTGCCCAGCCGCGCCTGCCAGACGTTCCTTACTGCATTGCCCTTACTCGCGCCCAAGCCAAACAGGTCGAAATTTGGCCGGTTGATTTACCCACGCCGCTCCCTGTTGTCCCCGTGCCACTGCAAGCCTCAGACCCTGACATTTCACTCGATCTGCAAGCTGCCCTAGTCGCCATCTACGACGAAGCAGCCTACGATCTTACTCTTGACTACCAGCAAATGCCGCCACCACCAGCACTTTCTATCGACGATGTTGAGTGGTCTGAGGCTTTGGTTGACCCGATGAATTAGTCCCACAGGGCAAAGGACGGAAAACCAAATTACTGATTTAAAAGCTTTTCCATCCACTGCCTGGAGCCAAGCTGTCCGCGCATCAGGGCAGCGATTTCAAAGCACTGTTCGATATCTGTAAACTCTACAACCTCTTTGTGAGGCCACAGCCTGACGTTAGCTAGTTGCTCATCTGTCGGCCTGGGGATGTCCTGCCAGCCGTTGACTGTTCTCTCTCTCATTTGCAGCGAATCAACCGGCCAGTGATAGCGAGCCCCAGTATTAAACGTAACCTCTAGCTCGCGGCTCTGCGCTAAGTAGCGAACTGCTAGGGGCTCAACGCCTGTTTCTATTCCGAGTGCTGCTGGTGTTACTGATGTCATTGCCGCTCCTGCCATTCCTCTTTTAGTTTTTGCAAATTGACGTTAGCTAAACGCAGTGACTTTTTCCTGAGCTTCAGATCTTTTGCAGTACGCTTGTTTTCTTCTCCCTTCATCAATACTGCCTCGTCTCCTGAGATGTCAATTTTGGTTGCAAAGTCGCCTTTTTCAACATGAACATGGCTGGCTGGGAGCGTGGTCATTCGGTGGCATGAAGAACCGAAATCCGTCAATGCTCAGTACATTACCCACAGTCCCTTCTCCTTCAACTATATCGGCGTGTCCACATAACTAGATCCCAATTCTGAGATAGATGACAGCCTGCTTCCAATCAGTAATGGCTTCAATAACGTTGCTTAAAAATTGTGAGTTAAGCCGAAACCGTCAGGTTTTCCATCCACGCTGGGTGGCCATAGATCCCATCTCGCAGCCACGTATCGAGTCGCCGTAGTTAGTCTTTCGTTTTCATAGGCTGCCATGATACTTCCACCACCACCCTAACTACTGAAGCTGAGTTTTGGAAGCGATGCGGGTCTTTTTACGATCGCGCTCCGACAACTCCCCTCCAGCCTGCAATTGCGTGGCATTCTCCTGTAAAACTGTGGCCGCGTTCTTATCGCCCATTTGGATCGCGGTATTTGCTGCCGATTGCAGCATGGTGACTGCGCCCTGGCGATCGCCCGACTTCAACTTATCTTCCGCGATCTGAGTCTGCCGGTACTTCGCTAACGCCAAAATATTCTGCTGAACGCCAGCATCGACCTGTGGAACGTAGGCGTCTTGAGCCTCTATCTCAACCGCAAAAGTTTCTGTCGTCTGACTGGTCAGGCCCGATGCGGGATCGTCATAGGTCACCTGGAGTCGCGCAATCGTCGCTGTACTCGCCGCGAGCTGTGGCACATACAAATTGAGTAAAATCACACGGGGCTGATCCTTCATCAGATCGCCGATCCGTACCATCGCCTGATTGCCTTCCTGGACGGCAGTGAGTTCTATCGTCTCAGGCGCAACCTGGGCAACTGGCTTCAGGTCGGCGAGTCGGGTACCGTCTGCTAGCTCTAAGTTGAGGTAGGCGTTGGTGAGGCCGACCGACTGAATGCGCTTGAACAGGCGACCAAAGATAGCGATCGCCTCCTCAGCATGTTCAATGTAGTTCAGCGAACCGCCGCCCGCGTCAGCAATCTGCTCCAGCACATCCTGATTCCAATGGTCGCCAAAGCCCAGCGTATTCACCGTCAGGTTGTATCCAGTGGCCACGTCTGCAAGCTTTAGCGCCCGCGCATTATCGCCGTGCTCATTTTCACCGTCGGTCAGCAGCAGCAGTTGAGAAATGCGATCCTCTTTACCGGATGCCAGTTCACCGATTCCCGCCTTGAGGCCGTCGTCAATTGAAGTGCCACCTCCCGCCCGCAGCCCGTCGATGCGTTTCTTAATGTCTTCGAGGTCAGTAGCGGGCTGATTTTTGACTAGGACTTCGGCTTTGTGATCGAAGGCGATGATGGAGATGCGATCGCGTGCTGTCAGTCGGTCAATAATCCGGTGCGCCGCCTGCTTGACAGTCTTCAGCGGCGTACCCATCATCGAGCCGCTGCGATCTAGCACAAAGCACAGGTTCAAAGGCGCTTGGGTGCCTTCCCCGCCAGCCGATAGAGAGACCGATAGTTGACGCTGACTGTTGGGCTGATTGGTGGGAACGTGGGCATCGCTCAAGGCCCATTGCAAATCAACTTTCATCTTCTGGCGTAGCTCCTGCGGTTGAATGACATGCGCTGATGACCTCACTATTATTCGCCGTAACTATTCGATTTAACATCAATAACTTAAAAAGTAATTCCGCACTGGCGTTAGCAGCAAGGCAATTATCAGAGATTCTAGAAGTGGGGTTAACCGCCAAAAACCGGACAGAAACCACCAAGCTATAAGGCAGCAGCCGGTTCACCAGCGAGCTACTATGGAAAACATATTACTCAATGTTTTGAAACCGTAGAAAGCTGAACCCCTATGAGTTCTCCTATTAAAGCCGTTCAGGCTCCCTATTCTGGCGGCGGCGCAGCCTACCGGACACCCCCACCGGATTTACCTTCGCTTCTTCTCAAGGAACGGATTGTCTATCTGGGTACACCGCTCGTTTCCTCTGACGACTTCAAGCGTCAAATGGGGATGGATGTGACCAAGCTGATCATCGCTCAGCTCCTGTACCTGGAGTTTGACGATCCCGATAAGCCTATTTTCTTCTACATCAACTCTACGGGTACTTCCTGGTATACCGGCGATGCCGTCGGCTTTGAAACCGAAGCCTTTGCGATTTGCGACACGCTCAAGTACATCAAGCCGCCGGTTCATACTATTTGCCTCGGTCAGGCCATGGGCACTGCTGCCATGATTTTGTCCTCAGGGGCAAAAGGATCGCGTGCCAGCTTGCCCCATGCCACCATCGTGCTCAACCAGGCGCGTTCTGGCGCACAAGGGCAGGCAACTGATATTCAAATTCGGGCAGAGGAAGTGCTTGCTAACAAGTCGTCCTTCCTGGATATCTTGTCGAGCAACACTGGCCAAACCAAAGAAAAGCTCAATAAAGATACCGACCGAATGTTCTATCTCACCCCGGAAGAAGCCAAAGAGTACGGCCTGATTGATCGCGTGCTCAGCAGCACTAAAGAGCTACCGACGCCGATGCCAGTTGGCGTCGGTTGATAGCCGGGTCTCTGGTAGCCGGGCCGATGTATTTACAATTGAGCGTGAGTGCTTATGTCAGTTGATGGAATTCTGCGCGTTCCCTATAACCTGCCCGGTAGCCGTTCGTGGCAGTGGGTAAGTGTGTACACGCGCATGAGTCAGGAGCGAATTCTCTTTATCAATCAGCCCCTGACCGATGGGGTCGCCAATTCAATCGTGTCGGCCCTGCTGTATCTCGATTCTGAAGATAACAACAAGCCAATCTATCTATACATCAACTCTGTCGGCGACCCTGTCATGTCTGGCAGGGCAGATGCCTCGGCAGGAATGGTCTCCATACGTGCCGGTCTGGCGGTATACGACACGCTCGCCTACATCAAGTCTGAGGTAGTCACTATCTGCATGGGCACGGCCTACGGTATGTCAGCAGTTCTACTCTCTTCGGGGGCTAAGGGCAAGCGAGCCGCTCTGCCGCATACGAGCATTGCCCTCACCCATCCGCCTACCCTGACGCGCGGTCAGGCTACCGATATTGGCCTCGAAGCTGCACAAGTGCTGGAAAAGCGGCGCTTAATCCAGCAAATTTTGGCGAATAACACAGGTCAGAAGGTCGAAAAAGTTTCGGCTGATATGGAGCGGATGTTTTACCTTTCGCCCGAGGCAGCTAAAGAATACGGCCTGATTGACCGCGTGATCGAAACGCCCGCTGTCAACGTGACCGCCGACATGCTAGACAAATAGCCGCCCAATTGCGAGCTACTCCCCTTTCTTACCCTTATCCCCTCTAAGACTCATGCCTATTGGAACTCCCAGCGTCCCCTATCGACTCCCCGGCGGCAATTACGAACAGTGGATCGGCATCTATGAGCGGCTGTTTCGCGAGCGCATTATCTTCTTAACCGAAGAAGTCGACGACGGCATTGCCAACGCCATTGTGGCTTATATGCTCTACCTCGATTCCGAAGATTCTACTAAGCCGATTTATCTGTACATCAATTCGCCGGGTGGTTCTGTGACCGCAGGCATGGCGATTTACGACACGATGCAGTACATCAAGTCGGAAGTGGTGACCATCTGCGTGGGCTTAGCAGCCAGTATGGGCGCATTTTTGCTGAATGCGGGCGCAAAAGGTAAGCGGCTGGCGCTGCCGCATTCGCGGATTATGATTCACCAGCCCTCGGGCGGGGTGGGTCGCTCTCAGGCTACCGATATTGAAATCGAGGCGGTGCGAATTGTGCAGGTGCGCCGAGACCTGAATCAGCTCATGGCGGAGCATTCGGGCCAGCCAGTGGAGAAAATCGAGCGGGACAGCGATCGCGACTTCTTCATGTCCGCCGCCGCCGCCAAGGAATATGGCCTGATTGACCGGGTGATTGAGGAGCGTCTGCCTGCTTAGGCGATAGGTGCCGCTAAAGCTTCAATAAAGCGTGATCGATCAGTGACCTGGAGTAGATCCGTTCAGGGCAAAATCTCATATAATCTTGCCATTTGGATCTATTGCTGACATGGACTTGGCCAGCCACTACAGAACGTTAGGATTGTGCCAGGGGGCTCCCTTACAAGAGGTGAAAGCTGCCTACCGGCAGCTAGTCCGGCGCTACCATCCTGACGTCAATCCAGGTGAGCAAGCCGTTGAGCAGTTCATCCAAATTAGCGATGCTTACACGGCCCTTTCGGAGGCTATCAGGCCAATTGCCCCGGTAGCAAAAACTGCCGGTAGCGCTGCGGACTGGAAGGATGACGCTGATGAACCGACCGCATCCGGGCCGCTGAATTTAGAATATCTCGATGTCGATAACCTCAAGCTCCAGTTAGAAAACCTGGGTATCGGCAGCTTTACAAGAGAGCCAGCGGCAAGTTCAAGTAGCAGCACAGCGGCAGCCGAACCGGATGAACTGGGGCCCAGTTTCCACAGCCAGCCGGTGACTGAACCGCCGCCGATCTCGGCCAAGTCGCAGAATGCCCATTTGCCGCCTGAGGAACGCCTGAAGCAAGATGCCTACCATCAGCTCAGGGAATTGCTGAAGCAGCACAAGTTTCCTAGAGCGATCGCCCTGGTGGAAGGACTCGCCCACCGGATGCCTGCCGACTCTGAAATCATTCAGTGGCAGGCAATTGTCTATCAGCGGTGGGGACGGCAGTTGATCGGTCAGGGGCAGGCTCACAAAGCCCGCATTTACCTGAAGAAAGCGCTGCGAACTGATCCGAACAATCACTCGCTGTGGAGTGAGGTGAATCGAGATTTTTGGCAGTTAGACAATATTGGTGGGCTTGGCGAGCAGTCGAGTCCGGCGGTGTAGGGAATAGAGTGCCTCGACTGTTGGAGGCTACAACCGGCTATTGTCGAAGCTGCCGCAAAAGTCACTCACACCTGATTTTGATACGTAAATAGCGACGGGAGCGGCCATTAGAGCGGGGCAATCGGTTTCTTGAGTGAGATAGTTGACCAGCGCGCTGAGATGACCGGCGGCAAGCGATTCTCGAAACTGAGGCTGACAGGCGATATGCCGGTAGCGTTTGCTAAAGCCAGCTAGCCACTGCTCGTTGGTATCGGGCTCTTGCCCCGATCTGAGGGCGAGCGAAATAGCCGCATCTTCGATGTCACCGTCGCAGTCCTCAATTTCTTGAAGGGCTTTTACCGCTTCGGGATAATCGGCCAACCGGGCGCTTAGCTGAGCAATTTCTTCAGGGCTTAAAACAATCATGGCTCAAGAATAATTCGCTAGCTGCTTATAGTACTGGAAACAATTCGATAAAACCACTGCTCGAACCGTTCGCCCCAGACATTTAGCGAATATTCGGTCTCTGCCTGTTTTCGGCAGTCAGCGCGACTGATCTGGTCGATGCGGGCGATCGCTTCAACCAACTCCTCCACATCATCAGGGGCCACCAGCCAGCCGGTTTTACCCGACCGCACAATCTCTGATGGCCCGCCCCGCTGGTAGGCAATCACTGGCACCCCACAGGCCAGGGCTTCAATCGCAACCAAACCAAACGCTTCGACCCAGTGCGGCGTCACTAGCAAAGCCCTGCATTGACCCAACATCTTTTGCAGTTGTGAAACCGGTAAAAACCCACAGTAGTCAATAGCGATACCGGCCTGTGCAATCTGCTGCTGAATGCTGTGCCAGTAATTGGTATCTTCTACCTTGCCAAAAATTTTTAGCGCTTGACCGGTAGCGACGGCAGCGGCGACAGCGTCTTCTAATCCTTTTTCGGGAGAAATTCGCCCGGCCCAGGCCAGGGCATCCCCGGGATGGTCGCAGTAGTCGTAGCGGGTAACATCAATCGCACCGCTGAGAATTTGCCACTTGTCAGCCGGTAGTAAGTGGCCAAATGTATCGACCTGCGATTGGCTGTAAGCGCCGAGCGTGCCAGGAAACGTAAGCGAGATTTGGGCAATCATTTGCTCTAGCGGGCTCTCGGTCGGGGATGCCTCACCCGCTCTAAGCGAACCCATACTGACAAAGTGGGCTACCGGTGTCGATAAAAACGCAGTGAGATAAAACGGTAGCCAGTCATAAGCAAAATTGACCAACAGGTCGTATTGCTCCTGAGCTTGGCGAGCATATTCCCAAGCGTTGGCCAGCGCTGAGCCAGTGACCGCCTGCGCAGTCGGGCCTTGGTGCTGAGCAGTTAGTTGCCAGATCCCTGGGATCTGAATTAGCTCCAGGCTGATCGGCTGATCGCTTGCGGATAGTAAGGAGCCTGCCGGAGCTGCGATCGCGACTCGATGCCCGCGCGCTGATAGCGCCTGTGCCAAATTCACCACCGTCAGCTCGACGCCACCTCCCTTTCCAGAGCCTAACGGCCCTACCGGCGTAGAGAGCAGTAGCAACCGTAAAGGCACCGGCTACTGTTGAGATGACCGGCGAACAGACGCCTCGCTGGAGAGCAAATCAATTGGGCCAGACCCACCAGTGGGCAGCGATCGCATACTGGCATCAATATCTTGACTGCGGCGAATGCGGTTGAGCTGATCGAGCGCCCAGGTCGCTGTTTGACGCACTTCTAAGTCTTCATCTTCGGTGGCGTAGCCCAGCATTTGGCTGATTTGCACCACCAGATCGTAGACCCGCGTGAGGTCGCGAATGGCGTTCTTGCGAACTTCGGGATTTTCGTCTTGGAGGGCGATCGCCAAAGCCCGGTTCAGTGGCTTCATAGAGCGAATACCAATTTCTGAAAGTGCCGCCAGCACTAAGCTTTTCTCTTTTGAATCCGCCTCTACCATCGCTTCTACCAGGGGCTGCATGGCCAGCGAGTTGCCCCGCTGCCCCAACTCCCAGATCGCCTTGCGCCGCCTAGCCGGATCGGGCGTACGCAGATCGCTGATAAGTCCGTCAATAATGTCT
>JBBQAC010000024.1:0-27873 GCA_038315915.1 Phormidesmidales cyanobacterium | reverse complement strand
GGAACGTAAGTATCCTAATGCTCACAAGGAATGGAAGTGGCAGTTTGTCTTTCCCTCTTGGAAAAAATCGCTCGACCCGCGTTCTCAAATAGTCAGGCGACATCATCTTTATGAGCAATCGGTTCAACGGGCGATGAAGCGAGCGATTCAGCGGGCTAACATTCTAAAACATGGGGGATGCCATACCCTGCGCCATAGTTTTGCGACTCACTTGCTCGAAGACGGCTACGACATTCGCACCGTACAGGAATTGCTCGGCCATAAGGATGTTAAAACGACCATGATCTATACCCATGTACTGAATCGGGGTGGGCGGGGGGTTCGTAGTCCGTTAGATGGTGTGTCCTGAGAACCGCAACCTCATATAGCTTGACTGAGTCAGAGGTTTGCTGGCGAGATTGAAATTGTGCGTTTTGTTGACTGTCCTAAGGCAATGCCATGGCGCAGGGTGCTTTGTGTCAGAATAATTGGGCTTTCTCTACGAGATGACTATGCGTATCTTCATGACCGGCGCGAGTGGCTGCATTGGCCATTACCTGGTGGAAACGCTGATCAAAAATACTGACCACGAGCTGTTTTTGCTGATGCGCAATCCGGCCAAGCTGAAGGTGCCAGTTGACCAGCGAGCGGGCGTTCAGGTGCTCAAAGGCGACCTGCGGGATATTGGCCAGCATGCCGATTTGCTGAAGACCATAGATACCGCGATTTTGACGGCGACTTCCTGGGGCGACCCGCAGGAGAGCTACGAAATCAACGTCGAGAAAACGCTGGAGACCATGTCTCTGCTCGATCCGGAGCGCTGCCAGCAGGTGATCTATTTTTCGACTGCCAGCATTCTAGACCGGGACAATACGCCGCTTAAGGAAGCCGGGGAGATTGGCACCGACTATGTGCGCACCAAGTATATTTGTCATGAGAAGCTGAGTGCGTTGGCGATTGCCCCCAAAATCACCACCGTTTTCCCCACACTCGTCTTCGGCGGCAGCGACACCAAGCCCTACTCCCACATTTCCGGCGGCCTCAGCGAAATCGCCAAATACATGGGCATCATCCGCTTTCTCTCCGCCGACGGCAGCTTTCACTTCATTCACGCTCAAGACATTGCTGAAGTCGTTCGCCACCTGGTCGATCATCCCCCTGGCCCCGGCGACGCCAGAGAACTCGTCATCGGCAACCCGGCCAGAACTGCTGATCAGGTCGTTCAGGAAATTAGCACCTACTTAGGGAAGCGGCAGTATTTCAAAATTCCACTCTCTGTCGGACTCGCCAAAGCCATTATCAAAATCTTCAATATCCGCATGGCCGACTGGGATAGATTTTGCATGAACTATCGCCACTTTACCTACGAAAACCCGGTCACGCCTTCTACCTACGGCCTCGCCGATAGCTATCCCACCGTGCCGGACGTGTTTCGCTCAGCGGGTGTTGTGCCCGAGGCTTAGCTGCTATAGTACATTTGTCTAGTAGCCGCGCTCAGCGACCCGACTCAGCCTGGAATCCTTCATGGCGATTATCTCTTCTAAACAATCTGCCGGTGATGAGGGTGCTGAAAAAGGAAGTGCTAAAAAAGGCGGCGCTCAGAAAAATGATACGCCAGTAGCCGCCAGCGCTGCGCCTCAAAAGACTGACCTGCTAGAGGCTGGCGCTAAGCCTGCCGAACTTTCTCGTAATGAAGAAGGACTCAGGCCAAGTGCGATCGCTGACTACATCGGTCAAAAAGCGCTCAAAGAAGTGCTGATGATCGCCATTCAGGCTGCAAAGTCCCGGCAGGAGCCGCTCGATCACCTGCTGCTCTATGGCCCGCCCGGACTGGGAAAAACGACCATGGCGCTGATCCTGGCGCAGGAGATGGAGGTAGATTGCAAAATTACCACCGCCCCTGCCCTGGAGCGGCCCCGCGATATTGCCGGACTGCTGGTCAACCTCAAAGCGGGCGATGTGCTGTTCATTGACGAAATTCATCGGCTCTCGCGGGTGACCGAAGAGATTTTGTACCCAGCGATGGAAGACTCGCGGCTCGATATCACCATCGGCAAGGGTCAGAGCGCCCGGACGCGCAGCATTCCGCTTCAGCCTTTTACGCTGGTTGGGGCCACGACTCGGGTGGGGGCGCTGGCGTCGCCTTTGCGCGATCGCTTTGGCTTAGTCCAGCGCCTACGCTTTTACGAAATCGACGAACTCACGCAGATCGTTCTGCGCACAGCCGACGTGCTCAAAACAAAAGTAGTCAGTGACGGGGCCATAGAAATTGCCCGCCGCTCCAGGGGGACGCCTCGGATTGCTAACCGTTTGCTCAAGCGCGTCCGCGACTACGTCCAGGTCAAAAAACTCGGCCCCATCGATCAAGCCATTGCCGCTGAAGCCCTGGAACTCTTTAACGTCGACCCTTGCGGCCTCGACTGGACAGACCGAAGGCTGCTGACGCTAATGATTGAAAACTTTAATGGCGGGCCGGTGGGTCTAGATACGATGGCCGCTTCTACCGGAGAAGACCCGCAGACCATTGAAGAAGTGTATGAGCCTTACCTGCTGCAAATTGGCTACTTGCAGCGCACGCCGAGAGGGCGTATTGTTACCCCTGCCGCCTGCCGTCACCTGGGGTACGAAGCGATCTATAGCCGGTTTGCCCTACCCGATGCGCCCTTATTTAACCTGATGAGCACTCCGCCACCGCCTGATCCTTCTCCGTAACTAAGTGAGTTTGCCTTTAGGCTAGTAGAAAGGGATTCAGCACGGAGACACCAAAATGATCGGTTTGAGGCGGTGGGCGATCGCAGTCATGGTCGGGATACTGCTCGGTTTGGGCGGGCTATTCTGGCCCAGCCCAAATGCTAGCTTCGCAGCCGGACTGGTAAATGCGCAACGGCCAGAGATGAGCGCTGAAGAAATCGAAACGATTGGCAAGCTTCGTCAAGCGGCCTTTGCGGCGACTCAGTCCGGACAGTTCGACCGGGCTGAAGTGCAGTGGACGGCCCTGATCGAGCAACTGCCCGCAGAAGCCGCTGTCTGGAGCAACCGGGGCAATGTGCGGGTACGCCAGAACAACCTTTCTGGCGCAATAGAAGACTATACCCAGGCGATTGATCTAGCCGCCAACAAACCCGATCCCTACCTTAATCGGGGGGCGGTGTGGGAGGCCATGGGCCAGTGGCAAAAGGCGATTGAGGACTACAACCGGGTTCTGCAAATTGATCCCGACGATCCCGCTGCCTATAACAATCGGGCGAATGCTGAAGCAGGGATGGGAGAATGGGTGCTGGCGATCGCCGACTATCAAGCTGCGATTACGCTTCAGCCGAGTTTTTCATTGGCCTATGGCAACTACGCGCTAGCCCTCTACCAAACTGGCGACACCGCCCAATCGATTCAGATCATGAAAAGCCTTGTCCGCAAATACCCGAGCTTTGCAGATATGCGGGCGGCTCTCACTGCTGCCCTGTGGGAACAAGGTCAGGGCGGGGAGGCCGAAAGCAACTGGGTCGCGGTCGTTGGTTTAGACAGCCGCTATAAAGATCTCAACTGGGTGAAAAATATCAGACGCTGGCCGCCCAAGATGGTAACGGCTTTAGAACATTTTCTGACGCTTTGATGGGTGATCGCCGCTCGTTTTGTGAGGTATCTGGGTATACACTGATCTATGCAGATACGCAGCAGGCTACTATAGCTGCACTCCTGAGCATCTATTTATAGCTATTTATTCATTGTGGTTTGCTAAATATCAGGGAAACGCTCTCAAATGCGACGTATCTTGCTTGCATACGTGCATCCTACAGCTTCCCTTCCCGCCCAAGTGTAGGGGCTGACATGCTCGATCACCCGGCTGAAGTTCCTTTGTGTTTTAGTTATTGTTCTTCCAAATGGGGCAGCGGCAGCTCGCCACAAGATACCGGCCATGCTCTTCAGATGCAGCAGCACATTCGTTTGCAGCAGTGGCTGCGCCAGATCGAGCGTAAACTCCGCAGTTCTTTAGATCCGCTGGCTATTTTGGGCGCTACGGTGGTAGAAACTGCTCATCTATTTGGGCTGACACAGGCGAGTTTGTTGCAGTATGACTCGGCCTCGCAACGCTGGCAGCAGGTTGCCCGATATTGTCAAAATCAGGCCCTGGCATGGCAACCTCCGCTGTCTCTAACACTGGCAGCGTTTCCTGCGCTGACAGGGCAGTTGCGCCAGGGCAAACCGCTGCAAATATTTGCTGGCCAGTTACTTTCAGTCGCTGCGCCTGAGACCAATGCGCTCACAGCAGATGCTGCGCCAGCGCCCTATGGAGTCGCCTATTCGGATGGCCAATCGACCAATGGCGTTTCACCGAGCTGTTCGGACGAGCTTCAGCAGTGGCTGTTGTCCCATCCGGGTAGCTGGCTGCTCATGCCGGTCAGGAATAGTCGATTAGCGACCTACTTTTTGAACGGGTTCCCCATGAGTGCTGGTTCGCGGCTGCTCTCAGAGGAATTGGGAACCGGCGCAAACCTTTCCGAAACCCTATCGGAAAGTCTTCCTGAGACCCTATCGGAAAGTCGCTTGGATAAAGATACCCTGGGTCACTGGGGCGTGATGGCGCTGGCGCTGCCTGATCAAGAAATTTGGGTAGACGGGGCGATCGCTGCGGCTCAGAGCATTGCCCTAGAGCTGGCGCTGGCGTTGGAGCAAGCCTACCAGTACCAGGAGCTGATCACAGCCAATCAGGAGCTGCAAAAGCTGGCCCTCTCCGACGGCCTCACTTCTCTGGCGAACCGTCGTCGCTTTGACGAACATTTGATCGATGAGTGGCAGCGTCTCACCCGAGACCAGCAGCCCCTATCGCTAATTCTGTGCGACCTCGACCACTTTAAGCATTACAACGATGCCTTTGGTCATCCGGCGGGCGATCGCTGTCTCATCCGCGTGGCCAGAGCCCTGCTTCAGGGCCCTCAGCGTCCGGCTGATCTCGTCGCTCGCTATGGCGGTGAAGAATTTGCCATCATCCTCCCCAATACCGACACGCACGGTGCCTGGCGTATCGCCCAAAAAATTCACAACAGCATCCGCGATCTTAAGATCGCCCACGCGCCCGGCAATGAAGAAGCCTATGTCACTGTCACCATGGGCATCTCTACAGTGGTACCCGGCCTCAACAGCACCGCTCAGCGGCTGGTAAAGGCCGCAGACTTAGCGCTCTACCATGCCAAACAGCACGGTCGCGATCGCACCTACGTCCACGCCCTGTACAACACGGTAGATAGCGCCAAACTTAACGATGGTGATTTACAGCCGCAAATCATCCTCACAGCGGACAGCACCGCCCTATCTCAAAAAGGCGATCTTTTTCTCTAGCTTAGAGGCCGATAGCCAGCTAGCCGCGCAAAGCTTTCGGCCTCTAAGCTAGCACCACCCACCAGCGCCCCATCGATTTCACTTTGGGCCATAATTTCATCCACGTTCTCTGGCTTTACCGACCCGCCATACTGAATGGAAACTTCCTGATTCTCCAGCAGTGAGCGAATCAGGCCGATTACTCGGTTAGCCTCATTGCTAGCGCAGGTATCGCCTGTGCCAATTGCCCAGATCGGTTCATAGGCAATCACCAGGTTGTATTGATTTACATCGACTAATGCTTTTTTGATCTGATGGGTAATAATGGCTTCGGTCTGATCAGCGTCGCGCTGCTGCTCGGTTTCGCCCACACATAAAATCGGTGTCAGACCAGCCGTTTGAGCAGCCTTCAGTCGGGCATTGACCGTTTCATCAGTTTCGCCGAAGTATTGCCTGCGCTCACTATGGCCAACAGTCACGTAGCGCACGCCGATCTCACACAGCATCGGCCCAGAAACTTCACCGGTGTAGGCTCCCGACTTCTCCCAGTGAATATTTTGCGCACCTACCTGAATGCGGCTGCCCTGAAGCTTATCCGCCAGCACGCTCAGCGCTGTAAACGGGGCGCAGAGAACCAGCTCTCGCGATTCGGGAACCTTATTCAGTTGGGGGATCAACGCTTGCACAAACGCCGAGGCATCTGCCTGGGTTTTATGCATTTTCCAATTACCAGCAATGACAACTTTTCGCACGGGGATATCTTATAGGTGCAGCATCCTGCATCGTACAGGTAAACCATGGGCAATGAAAGTGTGAGGTGAGAAGGATGACGCTAGAAAACAGCTCAGCGGTCATCCTTCTCACTTCAGCGGGCTCGATTTACGCTTCTACACCTGCCGCTGATTTGGCTTCTGCCGCTTCGTCGGGGTGAATGCCCAGGCGGGTCAGGTTGACCCGGCCCCGATTGTCGATTTCGCGTACTTTTACCAGCACTTCGTCATCTACATTCACTTCATCCTCGACTTTCTCAACCCGGTAGTCGGCAAGCTGAGAGATATGAACCATACCTTCTTTCCCAGGCATGAATTCAACGAAGGCTCCAATTGGGATCACGCGGGTGACTTTGCCCATGTACACATTGCCCGCTGAGGCTACGTGGGTAATGCCTTCGATCATCTTTTGAGCTTCTTGGGCTTTGTCCGAATCAATCGCGGAGATGGTTACCGTACCGTCGTCTTGAATATCGACTTTGGCACCTGTTTTCTCAGTGATGGCCTTGATTTGCTTACCGCCTGGGCCAATCACCATGCCGATTTGGTCGGGGTTGATTTGCATGGTCATGAGGCGCGGAGCAAACGGTGAAACCTCTGTTCGGGGCTTGTCGATGGCCTCTAGCATTTTCTCTAGGATATGCAGACGGGCCGGACGGGCCTGGTTGATCGCCTCGCCAATGACTTCCATCGGCAAGCCAGTGATCTTCATGTCCATTTGCAGGGCGGTGATGCCGCTGTCGGTACCGGCCACCTTAAAGTCCATGTCGCCCAGGAAGTCTTCGATGCCCTGAATGTCGGTGAGGATGCGAACTTCATCGCCTTCGCGAATCAGGCCCATGGCCGCGCCGCTGACCGGCTGCGTGATCGGTACGCCCGCGTCCATTAGCGACAGGGTAGAACCGCAGACAGAGCCCATGGAGGTCGATCCGTTGGAGGAAAGTACCTCGGAGACTACCCGGATGATATAGGGAAAGTCTTCCTGCGAGGGCAGTACAGGGATGAGTGCACGCTCTGCGAGTGCGCCGTGACCCACTTCGCGGCGACCGGGCGATCGCATCGGCCTGGTCTCCCCCACCGAATAAGGCGGGAAGTTGTAGTGATGCAGATATTTTTTACTATCATTCGGATGCAGATCGTCCATCATCTGCGCGTCTCCGGGTGTACCCAAGGTCGTAATCGACAGCACCTGAGTCAGCCCCCGGCGGAAGAGGCCGGTGCCATGGACTCGCTTGGGCAAAATGCCTGTGCGACAGGTGATTTTGCGTACCTGATCGAGCTTACGGCCATCGACTCTGACGCCTTCTTCGAGAATTTGCTGTCGCATCAGCTTTTTGGTCAGGCTCTTAAAGGACTTACCCAGCGCCTTTTTATCGCTGGCAACCGCTGTGCGAACGGCGTTGTCTTCGTCCATTCCATCAATTTCGGTGGCGATCTCAGCTTTGATAGTATCTAGCTTATCGTCGCGCTCGGCTTTGGTTTGCTCGAACTGCTTGAGGACTTCTTGAACGGGTTGGGTGGCGCGATCGCTCAAAAAAGTTTCCAGCGTCGGATCAGTTTCGAGCGGTGGCTCAGTCGGACGCTTCAGTCCCAGTTCTTCCACCAGGTCAAGCTGCGCCTGAATCAGGTCGCGCACCACCTCGTAGCCAAAGTCAATCGCTTCAATAATGTCCTGCTCAGGCAGTTGATTGGCCCCCGCTTCGACCATGATCACCCCGTCGGGCGAACCAGCGACGATCAGATCGAGATCTCCTTCTTCGATTTCGGCGTAGGTAGGATTGATAATGAAATCGTCACCAACTAGGCCGACGCGCACAGCCGCCATCGGGCCATAAAACGGAATTTCGGCCAATAGTACGGCAATCGATGCGCCGGTTGCGGCCAGTACGTCAGGTGGGACATCTTCATCCATGGAAACCGTGGTGGCCACAATTTGGATATCGTCACGAATCCACTGCGGAAACAGTGGTCGCATTGGGCGGTCAATCAGGCGGCTAGTGAGGGTGGCACGCTCGGGCGGACGGCCTTCTCGCCGGAGGAAGCCACCGGGGATACGACCGGCTGCGTACAAACGCTCTTCATAGTCGACCAGCAGCGGCAGAAAGTCGATGCCTTCTCTGCCAGAAGATCGTGTAGCTGTTACCAATACAGCCGTATCGCCAGAACTTACGAGTACCGACCCACCTGCTTGGGGAGCTAGCAGTCCCACTTTCAGGTGTATCTCTCGTCCGTCGATGGAAATCGACTTATCAATTTCTTGCATTTATGGAGTCCTTACTCTTTTTAGTTTTCTCATTTTGTGCTTTGGCAATCGTATCACTGATAACGAAACCTTGTATGGCTAGCGATCAAAGTAGATTTTGTAAGGGTTTGTTCGCTTGCTGGAATGTCTACATGAAATGCTCACACTGTTGGCGAATATTATGATGAAAATACCGGTAGATTCAGGCTAATGTAGGCCCAATATCCACTGTTTGCTAGAGCCCTGCTAGCAAAGTGGCGGCTAGCCCATCGCTATCGACGACCTTTATTTTTCTCAGCACTATGGCAATTCTCGTCACCGGCGCTGCCGGATTTATTGGCTACTTTCTATCACTGCGATTGCTAGAGTCAGGCGCACAGGTTTACGGGATTGATTCGCTGAACGACTACTACGACGTCGGGCTCAAAAAAGGGCGCTTAGCCCAGCTACAGGCGTTTGAAAATTTCACGTTCGAGCAGATGGATTTGAGTGATCGCCCCGCCATGGCCAATCTATTTGCCCAAAATTCCTTTAGCTGCGTGGTCAACCTCGCCGCCCAAGCAGGCGTCCGCTACTCCCTGCAAAACCCACTGGCCTACGCAGATAGCAACCTGCTGGGCTTTATCAATATTCTCGAAGGCTGTCGCCACAGCAAAGTCGGCCACCTGGTATTTGCTTCCTCTAGCTCGGTGTATGGCCAAAACCGCAAAGTTCCCTTTGCCACCGAGGATCGGGTAGACCATCCGGTCTCTTTATACGCTGCCACCAAGAAAGCCAACGAGCTGATGGCTCATTCCTACAGCCACCTGTACGATCTGCCAGTTACCGGGCTGCGGTTTTTCACGGTGTATGGCCCCTGGGGTCGGCCCGATATGGCCTACTTTAAGTTTGTAAAAGCGATCGCCCAGGGCAAACCCATCGACGTTTACAACCACGGCCAAATGAAGCGCGACTTCACCTATATAGATGACGTGGTCGAAGGGATTGTGCGAGTGATGAATAAGCCTCAGCAAAGGCTTAGCGCTGAAGCGGCCCAAAACGCTCCCACTGCCGCCCCCTACAAAATTTATAACATTGGCAATCACAGCCCGGTAACGCTGATGGACTTTATCACCACCATTGAGCAGGCTATGGGCAAAAAAGCTGAGAAAAATATGATGCCAATGCAGCCGGGAGACGTACCTGCCACCTACGCCGATGTGCAGGACCTGATGAATGATGTCGGCTTCAAACCTGACACGCCGCTCTCGGTCGGCATTCAAAAATTTGTAGAATGGTATCGGGGCTATTATTTGTGAATGAGAGTCCTGTGGCGCATGGGTTGGCCGAGTAGGAGCGATCGCAATGGCAGAAGAAAAGAAGGGATTTCAGCCGGTACCTGCGCTGGCGATGGCACTGCCTGAAGAGGCGATCGCCGACTTCTGCAAACAGTGGAAAATCGAAGAATTCTACCTATTTGGCTCAATCCTGCGAGACGACTTTCACTCAGGCAGCGATATAGATGTGATGGTGCAGTTTTCTGCGGATGCGCGTTGGGGATTTGAATTTGCAGCCATCAAGCGAGGACTGGAAGAACTCTTTGAGCGCAAGGTAGATTTGCTGACAAAAGGATCCATCGAAAAAAGTCGCAACTGGATCCGGCGTCAAGAAATTCTAAAGACAGCGAGGCTTATCTATGTTTCGGGATGACGCTTCACTGGTAGATATCTATCAGGCGGGTCAAAACGTGCTGTCCTACGCTCAAAATCTCAAAAGAGCAGATCTCGAGGTGAATGAAATCCGTACTTCTGCAATCCTTTACCAAATCCTTATTATCGGCGAAGCGACAAAAAGGCTATCGCCCGAGTTCAGAGCGCAACATCCAGAGCTTCCTTGGGCAGATATGGCCGGAATGCGAGATATTCTTGCCCATCAGTACGATCAGCTTGACTTTGACACGATGTGGAATATTATCCAAACCAGCGTTCCTAATATGCTGGAAAAGATTGATCCGCTATTGACGTAGCCCAGGTTGCTAAAACCAAAGGCCGGGATGCCTTGATTTTGACTGCAATCACCAAAGACTGCGATCGCTAAAGTAAATTATGGAGCTAAGGAGATTCGAACTCCTGACCCCCTCAATGCCATTGAGGTGCGCTACCAGCTGCGCTATAGCCCCGTGTGTTTGCCCGTGCGTTTGATAGTGTACAGCTTAGCGAGCTGACAGACTACTATAATTACGTAGAAACGAGAATTGCGTCAAGCCAAATTTGGCAGCAAAAATAGTCTATGACCGTCACACCCCCCGGCTCCACCAATCCATCCCCCGATCAGGCCGTGTCTGAAACCAGCCCTGAGGCAGATATTCCGGATCCTCAGACAACCACCCAGGCCGCTATCGACACCCTCAAGGGCCAGCTTCGCCGCAAAGAAGGCAATTGGGTCGAGTGGGGCAAAGCCTGCCAAACCCTTCAGAAGACCGGCATGACGCCCCAGGAAGTCTTTGAAGCGACCGGGTTTGAACCGATTCAGCAAAATCAGCTCATCGTCGCGGCCCAAGTTTTTGACTCAATGGAGGCAGGGGGCGTTAGCGAAAAGGCTAAAGCGCACTATCAAACGCGGGGCAGCGACAGCCTGTATGAGTTTCGGATTTTGTCGAAGGACGACCGGGCAGCGGCGGCAGACTTTGCTTTCAGCAATGGGCTCGACAGTGAGCAGGTGAAAGACGTGGTCAAAGGGCTCAGGGATTTTTCCTACAGCGATACCGCGCCGCCCGGCTTCGAGAAGACGATGGGCGACGCGGCGGCTTATCACTACTGGCGGCTGGCGCGTCAGCAGGGAGATTTGCAGGCGCGATCGCGCTTAATCGCCCAAAGTCTGCGGTTTGTCACCAGCAACAACGCCCGCAGCAAAATCGAAAAGCTCCTCACCGACTTCACTGTCGCTCAGCAGAAGCCTGCGCCGCGCCTACCCCTCTTTCGCCTGGAAAATGAGGCCGATTCCCCGATTATCGTGCCCGTCGCCGGTCAGCTACCGCTACCTATTGAAGACTACAAAGGCGTACCCGGTGTCAGCCCCGAAGAACCCTTTGGCATGGTGAAGTTCTCTGGTGCTGGGGCCTGGTTGCCCGTCCCAGGCTGGCAGGTCATCCTCAAGGCCGAAGACCCAATTGCGCTGCTGGCTAATTATGGCCAGTTGCCCAACCCCCCGGACGATGTGGCTGCCAGTGAGCCGATCATGATCGTGATTGATCGCGCTAAGCGGCAGTGGGATGAGTTCAGCTATTTTGTGGTGGATGGCGACGGTCAGCTCGAAATTAGCTGGTTCGATGAAGCGCCGCAAACGCAGCTCCTCGGCGGCGTTGTATTAATTATGCGCCCGAAAAAGATTCTCGATCAGGACTACACCCACGAGTACTGGCAAATCGACGAATAGAGCAAATTCGAGCTGTGCTGTGACATTTGAGCTGTGCTATGTGGAGTAACCAGGGGTTGTCATGCCAATAGAAAGTCGGCGATCGCGCGATATGTTTCCCGAAACGGCGATGGTAGAGCTGCGCCAGGTCTGCATGACCCCGAGCGGGCTGTTTGAACCGGGCAAGTATCTGGTCGGCCAGCTGCCCGATGCTGCCTTTGAAATGGGCTTAGTTGAAGCGTTGCCCCCCGTGCGCGGCAAGAGCGAAGAAATCGCCCCGCCCCCTGAAGACACTCCCCCTGAAGACACTCCCCCCGAAGACGCCCCCACCGAAGATTAAGGAGCCCCGACCATTTACACTCGTCCCCTCGCCAAACTGATTGAAGAATTTCAGCGCCTTCCAGGGATTGGGCCAAAGTCGGCTCAGCGCTTGGCCATGCACATGCTCAAGCGCCCCGAGGCGGAAGTTCGCGCCCTTGCCAACGCGCTGATCGAAGCGAAACAGCAGGTCGGGCAATGTTCGCAGTGCTTTCACCTTTCGGCTGAGCCGGTCTGTGATATTTGCCGATCTCCTGGGCGCGATCGCCACACAATTTGCGTCGTAGCCGACTCGCGCGATGTCATTGCCCTGGAGAAAACGCGCGAGTTCAAGGGCAGATACCACGTTTTGGGCGGGCTCATTTCGCCGATGGACGGCATTGGCCCCGAGCAGCTCAATATCGGCCAGCTCGTGCACCGGGTGAATAAAGAAGACATCAGCGAAGCAATTCTGGCAATTAGTCCGAGCATTGAAGGCGACACCACAACGCTCTATGTCGGCCAGCTACTCAAGCCCTTTACTCGGGTCACCCGAATCGCCTTTGGCTTGCCCATGGGCGGCGATTTGGAATATGCCGATGAGGTAACACTCGCCAGAGCCCTGGAAGGTCGGCGCGAGCTGGATGCTTAGGAATTGTGTGCCGTGAGGCGGACATGAATGGTCAAGCTATTCAGCATTTACTGCGAATTGGGAATGGGAGTTATGCGATTCAACAGTTTGATGAATACTTTGGCTTCAGTCGCATCAAGATGACAAGCAAAATATTTCAGGATGGCCGCTTCATACACAGACCACATTTGTTTCTGCATCGTTAACCCTTTAGCAGAGATTGCTGCGAATGCCCCACGGCGATCGCTACTACACTGCTCTCGTTTCAAAAGCTCTGCCTTTTCCAGACGATCAACCAAGCGGGTTATATTACTGCGGCTAATCAGAACCGCCTGAGCTAACTCATGCAAACGTAGCTTCTGTTCAGGAGCCTCTGAAACAGCATATAAGATGTCATACCAGGAAAGCGGCGGTAAACCCGCATCAGCAAGGTCTTGCTCAATTTGCTCAATCACCACCACATGAGCCGATAGAAACTTTCGCCAAGCCAAATTATGAGTTTTGCTCAAGCGAGCAGGCACAGAGTGGGAGTCGAGTGAATTGGACATGATTGCAGCTACAGGGCAAAGACTGATCTATGAAAAATAATTGCAGTTGCAACTATCCTAGAATATTATTAAAATAATTGCATCTGCAACTACTTCGAGCTATCTACAATGAGGAAACCTACATCATGTCTATAATTGACCTGGAGCTGGTGAGTCACCACCTCTGTCCCTATGTTCAGCGAGCTGTAATTACGCTGCTCGAAAAAGAAATTCCACATCAGCGAACTTATATTGACCTATCTGATAAGCCCGATTGGTTTCAATCAATTTCGCCGCTAGGCAAGGTTCCTTTGCTCAAAATACAAGATGAGGTTCTGTTTGAGTCAGCCGTAATTTGTGAGTATCTAGATGAAATCACTCCCAACTCTTTGCACCCAAATGATCCGTTGCAAAAAGCAAAGCACCGTAGCTGGATTGAGTTCGGATCTAGCATTCTGAACAGTATCGCTGGGTTCTACAATGCCCCAGATCGAGCTGTGTTTGATAGTAAGAGAGCTGAGCTGATTCAAAGGTTTATGTGGATTGAACACAATCTTAGCGATAGTACTTACTTTTCAGGCCAAGACTTTTCACTTGTTGATGCCACCTATGGGCCGATCTTTCGATACTTTGATGTATTTGAACAGGCAACAAACCTGAGTGTTTTCTCTAATATGCCAAAGGTTCGAGCTTGGCGGCAAAAGCTTCAAGTCAGGCGATCAATTCAGCAAGCTGTTCCTGAGGATTATTCGGAGCGCTTGCTTACCTTTTTGAAACAACGTAATTCGTACTTATCTATGTTGATTTCTTAGAGCGCTGCGCTTTGTTTCCTGGCTGTAAACAAATTCTCGGCTGCCCTCGTACTTTGCGGCTAGATGGCTGATTCCGCCTCGTGGCCTTCGCTTCAGGAGAAGGGTTGGGAATGAGGGCTCAGAAATTGTACATCTTGTTATGCCGCTTATTTCAGGGTGTGGCAGTATTTTGAAATTGATCAGTCAGCGTTCAAGATTAGGAATTACGTCCTGCCATCACGCCACCATCCACATTCCATGTCGCACCTGTGACCCAAGCAGAACGATTAGACAGCAAGAACGCGATCACCTCTGCAACATCAGTTGGCTGACCCACACGACCAATTGGATGGAAGTTGTTGAAACCCTGCAACGCTGTATGAATCTCTTCTGGATCGATAAAAGCTCCATAGATCGGGGTTTCTACGACTGCGGGCGCAACCGCGTTGACCCGAATTTGGTACTGAGACAGTTCCATTGCTAAGTGTTGGGTGAGGGAGTGTAACCCTGCTTTCGCTACTGAGTATGCAGCGGAGGGTGTCGCAAGCACAGCTTGATGTGCCCACATTGAGCCAACATTGACGATTGCGCCACTTTGTCCATGCTGTATCATGTTACGAACGACTTGCTGGGTAACAAAGAAAGTGCCGTGGTTGATGTCGAGATAGCGATCATAATCTGCCTCTGAATGGTCAAGAAATGGCTTCGGCAGAAAAACACCTGCTGAATTGACGAGGTACTGAACATTCGGCAACTGGGACGCAATATGTTCAACGAGCCGAGCGGTATCTTGACGATCGCTGATATCCGCCTGCCAAGTTCGGAGGCTACCATGCTGTCCCAAGTCAGATGCCGCTGCCTGAAGTTTCTCCAGATTTCGCCCTACGATCGTGATGGTTGCGCCTTGAGTAAGCAGAATTTCTGCAACTGCTCGTCCCATCCCGCTACTTCCGCCGATGATAATGGCTTGTTTTTGCTTAAACTCTGAATACATACTAATTTCCTTTCTAAAGCAATAGAAGTGCTTGTGATTACAGCAGCATCTTAAGCAATGGAGAGGAAGAAGAGAAGTCAGCACTTTTGGGTGAGGTACGCACTTTTTGGTAGAAATTGAGGCGGGGCTTGAAGAAAATTTTTGATGTATGCAAAATGAGTAGAGAACAACAAGGTAATGCACCCTCAGCAGCAGCAATGGTAGAGTACGTTGTGGGCTGCAAGTGGTCAATCCGAATTTTGACGTTGATTCGTCAGGGGGTAAATCGCCCCGGAGCTATTACTCGCTCGATTGATGGACTGACTACGAAAGTACAAGGGAATTGCTTAAACAAAATGGTAGACTTTGGGATTTTGGAACGGACTGCTTATGCTGAGGTCCCACCGCGAGTAGAATACAAACTCACTGATTTTGGACAACGCTTTGCCTCAATTTTGGATGCTGTTGCAGAGTTGCAGCGTGAGGTAGATGCTACTAACCAGCGGCACAACAACCCAGCTGCACCGGAACGAGTTTAAGTTATCGTTGAGTTGCAAAGGTCGTCTGCGTCCGGTGAACGGGAACGTTAACTTCTCATTTCTAAGTCAAAATTGCGCCGCCCATAAGCTTTTGATAGCGCCGCGCCAGTTCTTTTTCCATGAGCGGCCAGCGAGTCAGGCCGTCTTCGCCTGGTTGACTTTCGGCTTCCAAAATATTGGTCGCTGCCGTCCGGGCTAGTTCCAACACTTCTTGATCTTCTACCAGGCTGGCTAGCGCAAAATCTGGCAGACCTGACTGACGGGTACCGAGCACTTGCCCTGGCCCTCGAAAGCGCATGTCCATTTCCGAGATGAAGAAACCGTCTTGAGATTGTTCTAATACTTTTAGCCGCTGCATGGCCGGTTCGCTTTTGCTGCTGGTCATGAGCAAACAGTAAGACTGGTCGCCGCCTCGACCTACGCGCCCTCTAAGCTGATGGAGTTGGGATAGGCCGAACCGCTCGGCATGTTCTATCAACATTACGGTGGCATTGGGTATATCTACGCCCACTTCTACGACGGTTGTAGAGACCAGAATTTGCGTCGTCTGGTCGCGAAACGCGCTGATCGCGGCGTCTTTGTCCGCCGAACTCATGCGTCCGTGCAGTAGGCCCACGCTAAATTCAGGAAAAATCGTTTCTTGCAGGCGCTGATGTTCCTCTATTGCTGACCGCAAATCTAGCTTCTCTGATTCTTCGACTAAGGGCAGCACGACATAGACCTGACGGCCCTGGGCAATCTCGCGGCGAATCAGATCATAGGCATCGGCGCGTTCCCGCCCGCCTATCACCGTTGTCTGAATGGACTTGCGACCGGGCGGCAGTTCGTCAATCTGGCTGACATCTAGGTCACCGTGGATCGTCAGGGCCAGCGTCCGAGGAATGGGGGTGGCCGTCAGCGTGAGGACGTGCGGGTTGTCGCCCTTTTGCTGAAGTTTGGCTCGTTGCGCTACCCCAAAGCGGTGCTGCTCGTCGATTGCAACCAGTCCCAAATTGGCAAATTTTACCGGGTCTTCGATCAGCGCGTGGGTACCTACCAATACCGGCAGTTCGCCAGTTAACAGCTCTTTGTGAATCTGCCTGCGCTTGGCCGTTTTGGTTGAACCTGTGAGAAGTTCAACCGGCAGGTGTAGCAGGTTGAACCACTCGACTAGCTTGCGGTAGTGCTGCTCGGCCAGGACTTCTGTTGGGGCCATCAGCGCAGCCTGATAGCCTGCTTGGATTGCGGCCAATATGCCGACGACGGCAACGACCGTTTTCCCAGAGCCGACATCGCCTTGAACGAGACGATTCATCGGCGCGGTGGCCTGCAAGTCGTTGAGAATCTCCTGCACGACTCGCTGCTGCGCGCCGGTAAGTTTGAAAGGCAGCACTTCGTAAAAGGCGTCGATCAGTTCGCCGGTAGGGGCCATTTGGATGTTGGTTTGTTCCTGCTGCTGCTCGCGGCGTCGGCGCAGAAGACCGAGCTGAAGGTAAAAGAATTCGTCGAAGACGAGGCGACGACGGGCCAGGGTAAGTTCTTCGGTGCTGGGGGGGAAATGGATGTGGGCGATCGCCACCACCAAATCTACCAGCCCATACTTCTCGCGCAGCCCTTTCGGCAACGGATCTCGCAGTTCCACCACCGACGGCAGCGCCGCTACCACCGCTTTCCGCACCAGATCGGCCCCTACTCCTTCTGTCAGCGGGTACACCGGCACCACCCGGCCCACCGTCAGCGACTCAATCGGGTCGCCTGCCCCACCGAGCACCTCAATCTCTGGGCTGTCGATATTAATCCCGTACTTGGTCTGCTTTACCAGCCCCGAAATCGCCACCACCGTCCCCGGCGGATACAGGCGCTTTTGCCGCTCCTGCCAGCCCCGCGAGCGAAAATGAGTGCCTGCCAAAAACCGGCTGATCTTCAGCCGGGAGCTGCTGTCGTACACTGTCAGCTCAAAAATAGTCAGCTTGCTGTTGCGCGGACTGTTAAAGCAGTTGCAGCGCTTCACCGTGGCTACAATTGTCACCGTTTCCCCCGGCACCAGGTCTTTTATTTTGACCTGACGGGCGTAGTCAATGTAGTCACGCGGGTAGTAAAACAGCGCATCGCGCAGACTGAGCAATCCTAACTTGGCGAGTTTTTCGGCCTTGTGAGCGCCGATGCCCTTGAGGTAAGTCAGCGGCTTATCTAAAGGATGAGTGGAGTTGGGACGATCCACCAGCCCGGTAAGGTCAGTGGTTTTGGGGGGTTTAGTCCGGTTGGCGGTTCGGCTGGGCTGAGCCGAACCAGGCTTTTTGCCTGGGCTGCTTTCACTCGCGTAGGTCGCACCCTTTTCCGCTAGCAGCGGTAGTGCCTCGACCGTCTGTCTAGCCCTGTGCAAAAATCGTCGGGTATCAGCCACCAAGTGCTGCCGCTGCGAAAAAGAAAGGTCATTGTACTGCTCGAACCCTTCGGCGAGCGATCTCCACTTATCGCGATCGCCCGCCAGATACTCCCCCAGCACCTTAAGCCCGTCCACCAGGCTACTAGAAACAAACTCACTAAAAAGCTGCTGATGCCCCTCAATATTGTTAAAGCCCCGCTCAGACTCCACGCTCAGCGCCTTTTGCAATCGCACCCAATCAGGCATCGCCAGCGCAGATTCACTCTGCCCCTCTGCGCCCACCTGCGCCAAAGCCAATTGATTGCCAGTCGCTTGCTCCATCACCTATCAACCGCTAATCAGCCATGCACTCAAGCTCTTAACGCTTATTCACCTTATCTCTCCCTCTCCCTCCTGCACCGTCCAGCTAGAGCGCC
The DNA here is from genome assembly GCA_038315915.1 of Phormidesmidales cyanobacterium. GTDB lineage: Bacteria > Cyanobacteriota > Cyanobacteriia > Phormidesmidales > Phormidesmidaceae > Phormidesmis. The sequence continues at coordinate 9,637 of JBBQAC010000024.1, read as the reverse complement.
AAGCATCCTCCGCCTGAGCGGTTTCCAATGCTTTTTGGGTCTTGCTGTAGCGCCGGTCTAACTTCTTCAGCTCAATGAGCTTATGCCGCAGACGACCCCGCCAGGCAGACACTGCTGGATCGGTAAATTCCACTTCGCTGAGCCGCAGACTAATCGCCGCCAGTTCTGGCAGCGCCTCTATCTCCATAGCTTCTCTGGCCACAATCCGGCGAGATCGTCTTGAAGCTGAAGTCTCTCGCCTCGAACGGCGATCAATTCTTTTGGGCTGACGCGATCGCCCAGTCGGACTCTCCGGCAGTTCTTCGTCTTCGTCAGGCAGCGCCTCTCCTTGCATTACCCGCACCGACATTTTGACCACGTTTGGAACCGCGTTTGGAGGTTCCCCCATCCCTTGCGAGTCCGCCGCTGCCGCCAGCAGCGCCTGGGGAAAACGCGGCATGATATCGGCCTTTTGTAGCAGTTCGTTCGCAGCTTCCGAAACAGTCCGAAAGACCTCACGAATCGCTTTCTCTAGGAGCATCTGCTGCTTCATCAGGTGAATTGGAGACAGGGGCTGATTGACCTCGTCAGCAGATTCCTTTGCCTGATTTTGTCGGGATTTACGCGCTAACCCTTCCAGAGCGGCCAGCAGATCTTTCTCTTCAGCAACGGTGAGTCGCTGGTCAGCGGCAGGCACTTCCATTTCAAAGTCTAAGCTGTCGTCATCTTCAGAACTGTCAAGTTCCTCATCCTCATTCTCATCTTCAAAATCAATTGACTCAAACCCTTCACTGTCAAAGCCACTGGCTTCGTCATACCCTCTGATGTCAAACTCGCCATCCTGGAAGCCTGACCCTGACGAACCGGTAATATCTGTTAGCTCGTCTTCTGTTAGCTCGTCTTCTGTCAGCACTTCATAGTGGTCGTTGTCGCGGCGCGGCTCCCTGCCAACCGAGTCGCCGTCATCTGGCACCTCGGACCGGCTGGATGATTCTCTTCCTGAGAAGATTTCAGCGCCTGCTGCCTTTGCTGCCAGCAAGCGTTGAAGAAATTCTAACCCCTGCTGCTGCTGCTGCCTGCGGCTCATTTCTTTAGTCTGCTCGCGCTGCGATTTGAGCTGACCGTAAAGCTGCCCCGCCAGTGTCTGCAATGAGCGCTGGATCTGGTTGCGCTGATCCCACGAGAGCGCCAAAAACTTATCTGGATAGGCTTGCGTGCACAGGTGATAAGCTGCCATGACTAGCTGACGCTCGCCCGCTTCACCCAACGCCTTGAGATACCCTTCATAGAGCGGTTCTAAGGCGCTGCTCATCTCCTCTGTCCGCTGCTGCAGCAACGTTAGCTCCTGCTCAATTTGGCTGCTTGCTTTAACCATATGCTCTACACAATAGCGATTTTGCAGTAGTCCTGCCCTCTACTCAGCCTGTTGACGTTTGCGATCGCCAAAAAACATCACTTACATTAGGTCAGATCGTAAAAGTCGGGCTCCTCACATCAAAGAAGAGCCCGACTCGCAAATCGTGAATGAGCCGAACAGCGATCGGTCAATCAGACCGTAGCGGGATTAAACGACTACTTTTTTTGACCCGTTTGAGCGGCTACTTCATCAGCAAAGCTGACCGTTTCTTTTTCGATCCCCTCACCCAAGATGAAGCGAGAGAACCGTCGAATTTGAATATTTTCACCGAGTTTGGCAACGGCCTGCTTTACCAGTTCTTCGACTGTGATGTTTTGGTCTTTGATAAAAGGCTGATCGACCAGCGAAAGCTCCTTCAGACGCTTATCAATCCGGCCTTGAACAATCTTTTCTTTGATATTGTCTGGCTTGTTGCCAAGGTCATCACGACCCATTTCAATTTGCTTCTCGCTTTCGACCATCTCTGCCGGGATATCGCTCACCTTGACGTACTCTACGTTGGGAGAGGCTGCAACCTGCATCGCGACATCGCGCGCCAGCTCTTTGAACTCATCGCGACGTGCGACAAAGTCGGTCTCGCAGTTAATTTCTACTAGCACACCGACCCGGCCACCAGTGTGAATGTAGCTATGTACCAAGCCTTCTGACGCGACCCGGCTCTCTTTTTTGGCCGCTGAGGTAATGCCTTTCTGGCGAAGCCATTCGCTGGACTTCTCCATGTCGCCGTCGTTTTCCTTCAGCGCTTTTTTGCAATCCATCATGCCTGCGCCGGTTTTGTCGCGCAGTTCTTTCACCTGCTTCGCAGAAATGTCTGCCATCTTGCCTCAGTCCTAATAGTTTTGTACGGGGGAGGGCGTTTACATCTTGGCCCATCTAAAAACGAACGCTCAGGTTCTCTTCTTCTATTACCTTAAAAGTACCTTAAAAGGATTAAGGCATTATCAAGAAACCATCAGTTCAAAAGAACTCAGGAAGCCGCTAATCAAGGTTACAGCAGTTGGTTTAACCCACTAGCTGTTTCTACTTTTACATAGCCCAGCCCTGATCGCTTAGCTTCCTCAACAGTCTCTCACCAGTTAGCTTTCAGCCGTTGCTGTAGCTGGTTCTTCTGAATTGGTTTCCATCTCTGCGCCTTCGTCATCATAGTCGGCTCCATCGTAGCCGTCATAGATATCGGTCGCATGAGCCGCACCACTGCCACTGTCAGTTCCACCACCGCGCGACCCTTCATAAATCGCATCGGCCAGACGCCCTACCACCAGCTTAATCGCTCGAATGGCGTCGTCGTTAGCGGGGATCGGTACATCCACGACGTCCGGGTCACAGTTGGTATCTAGCAGAGAAATAATCGGCAGTCCCAGCTTCTGGCATTCCTGCACGGCGTTGTACTCACGTCTAACATCGACAATGATGACCGCATCTGGAATCCGGCGCATAGTTTTGATGCCGCCGAGGTACTTTTGGAGCTTTTCGAGTTCGCGGCGCAGCATCGCCCCTTCTTTTTTGGGTCGCATATCGAGCGCCCCAGACGACTGCATCCGCTCTAGCTCCTTGAGCCGCTCGACGCGGGTTTTAATCGTTGTCCAGTTGGTGAGCATTCCACCCAACCAGCGCTGGTTGACATAGTAAGAGTCACAGCGACTCGCTTCCTGGGCGACAATGCCCGCTGCTTGACGCTTAGTCCCTACAAACAGAAAGCTCTTACCGCTCTCTGCCGCCTTGCGTACGTACTGGTAGGCTTCTTCGAGCAGTGTGGCTGTCTGCACCAGGTCAATGATATGAACGCCGTTGCGGGAGGTGAAGATGTATTCATCCATCTTCGGATTCCAACGGCGGGTCTGGTGACCAAAGTGCACGCCTGATTCTAAAAGATCAGACAGGGTTACGGCTGGCATATTTTTCTCCTTTCGGGTTAAACCTCCATCTGGCTGCATTTAGACCGGCAAATGGCCAAGCTAAACACCCGAAAATCCAGATGTGCGAATTTAATAGAACTTTACTAGGGTAGCACAGCTAGCGGGCGGTTGAGGATGACTGTGGGCAGTAGTGGCGGTCTTTTTAGGTCAGGGGCCAGTCTGCCTTTAGCAGCATTCTGGCCAAGCTTTTGGGCAAACTTTACTGGCCCAAAACATTGATATAAGGGCACCTTCATTACAGGGACTTTCCATATCCATCCATTTAGTTTCTACCTGCAACCTTTTCTGTAACCTTTTCGAGGGGCTTTATGAGCAATTTGCAATCGCCGCCATCACCACCGCCTAGACCTGCGATGCCGCCGCCGCCACCGCCGAAGGCGAGCGCGGCAGTCAGTAGCCCGCCCTTAGGGAACCCTGCTGTAGCCGCACCTCAGACAGAGATGATCAAAGTGCCGCCCGCTCGCGCTGCTGCCGGACACCGCGCTGCTGCGCCACCGCCTATGCCTGCGGGCGCGGCCACGGCTGGGCCGACGCTACAGAAAATTATTCGCGAAGCTTTCGACAAGGGCTATTCGGATATTCATGTGGGTGTGGGCGAAATTCCGCGCTATCGCAATCGAGGCGAGATTACCGCTACCGACTATCCCCGCACGACGCCCGAAATGTTTGATAGCTGGCTGACAGAAATCCTGACAGCGGAGCAAATCACAGAGTTTAAGGAGACGCTCGATTTTGACGGGGCGGCTCAGTACGACTTCTCCCGCGTGCGGATCAATATTTTTGACAGTCTCAACGGCCCTGCGATGGTGATGCGACTGATCCCGGTAGAGATTTTGACGATGCAGCAGCTCAATCTGCCGCCGGTAATTCGGGATATGTGTCACTACCACAAGGGCCTAATCCTGGTGACCGGGCCCACTGGCTCGGGTAAATCGACGACGATGGCAGCGATGATTGACTACATCAACAAGGAAATGCCCAAGCACATCATCACCATCGAAGATCCGGTGGAATTTGTGCATACCAGCCGCAAGTCGCTAATCAAGCAGCGGGAGGTCGGGGTTCATACGCGGAAGTTTAGCAATGCGCTGAAGGCATCTCTGCGAGAAGATCCCGATATCATTCTGGTGGGGGAGATGCGTGACAGAGAAACCATTGAAACTGCGCTCAAAGCTGCCCAAACCGGTCACTTAGTTTTCGGAACGCTGCATACCAACAGCGCTGTGAAGACCGTCGAGCGAATTTTGGGGATGTATGAGCCAGAGCAGCAGGCACCGATTCGGGTGGCGATCGCTGAATCTCTAATCGGCGTTGTCGCTCAGGGCCTGTGCCGCACCACCGACGGCAAACGCGCCGCCTTCCACGAAATCCTGATCAATACAGATGCGATTAAGGACTACATTTTGCGCGGTCAGCTCGACGAAGTAGAAGCGATTTTGCCCAACTGTACCTTCGACGGCATGTGCACGATGAACCAGTCGCTGTACGCGCTGTACGAAGCCGGTCGGATTACTGAGGAAGTGGCGTTAGAGCAGTCCTCCAAGCAAAACGAAATGGCTCAGATGCTGCGCGGTCGCGTTTAACCAGCGGTAAAAGCCACTGTTCTTTAGATCAAAGAGGTTCCTGCTTACCAAGGGGGAACCTCTTTAATTTGGGGAAAACTGCCAACCGCTAAAAATAGCCGTCCTGCTCAATCTCTTCGATCACCTGCAAGCCGCGCGAATCGCCCACGCTCAAAATGGCGGAGCGAGCATCTTCTTTCACGCCAAACTCATCGTCTTCGGCAAACGCTTCAATCAGCGCATCAATTGCCGTTGCATACACCACGTTAGAAGGCAGCTCGGCGCATATCTGCCCAATTGCCCAGGCGCAGTTGCTTCGCACGGCGGGAATGTCATCTCTTCGGAGCCCGCCAATCAGCGAAGGCGTGGCCCTGATCATTGAGGCGTAGTCAATCTTAGGCGTTTGTCCGAGCGCACTTGCGGCCCACAGGCGCACGGCAGAAATATCGTTTTTCAACGCGCCAGCGATCGTCTCTATTGCCCGCGCATCGCGGGTGTTTCCTAGCGCCCAAATCATGCCTTTGCGGGCGTAGCCATTCCAGTCGCGGTTGAACTGGGCAATTAGTGGCTCGACGGCCAGGGGGCTGGTGTTGCGGCCCAGCGCGTAGGCGGTGCTCACCCGCACCAGCGGACAAGGATCGGCCAGCATTCCAATTAAAAAAGGCACCGCGCGGACATCTTCAATTTCGCAAAAGGCGCGGGCACCGAGCATCCGCTGCTGCTTTTCGGGATGGTGCAGCAGCAGCAGCATATTGTCGGGATTGGGCTTGGGTTCGGTGTCTTCGCCAGCGGGCGGCAGCTCGTCTAACGGGTCAAACGGGCTTTCTCTGCCGACTTCAGCATCTAATACCGCGAATTCATCTTCGTATATATCCACTGCTGAGCGCTGCTCTGAAAGATGCCAATTACAAAATCTACAGACAAAATTTGCTGTGCTGGCGCATGGCCGTTCGCCAGCACAGATATCAGTAAAACCGATGATAGCGGACTACAGGTTAGCCAGGACGCGGCGAGCGGCGGCGAGGGTGTTCTCGATATCTTCATCGGTATGGGCCAGGGAAGTAAATCCGGCTTCAAACTGAGAAGGGGCCAGGTATACACCGTTTTCTAACATCCCCCGGTGGAAGCGGCTGAACTTTTCCAGGTCGGATTTTTTGGCGTCGTCGTAGTTGTGTACGGGTTCGCCTGTGAAGAACATGCCGAACATGGCGCTGATGCTGCCGCCGCTGACCTCATGGCCTGCCTCACGCGCGGCGGCGAGTAGCCCTTCGCTGAGCTTTTTGGTCACTCGCTCTAGCTGCTCGTAAGCACCCGGGCGACGCAGAATTTCTAGCGTTTTGATCCCCGCCGTCATTGCCAGCGGATTGCCTGAGAGCGTGCCTGCCTGGTAAACCGGCCCCGCAGGGGCAATCATTTCCATGATTTCGCGGCGACCGCCGTAAGCGCCAACTGGCAGTCCGCCGCCGATCACTTTTCCCAGGGTGGTGAGGTCGGGAGTGACGTTGAACTTTTGCTGGGCACCGCCGTAGGCAATGCGGAAGCCGGTCATAACTTCGTCAAAGACAAGTAGCGCATCGTTGTCGCGAGTGATTTCGCGCAGACCTTCTAAAAATCCGACATCGGGGGTGACAAACCCAGAGTTGCCGACGACGGGCTCCAGGATTACCCCGGAGATTTCACCCGGATTTTCGGCGAAGAGCTTTTTGACGGCTTCGAGGTCGTTGTAGGGCGCGTTGAGCGTATCGGCAGTGGCGGCTTTGGGGACGCCGGGAGAGTCTGGCAGTCCGAGGGTGGCGACGCCGGAGCCTGCTTTGACCAGGAACATGTCGGCGTGGCCGTGGTAGCAGCCCTCAAATTTGATAATTTTATTGCGACCGGTAAAGGCGCGCATCAGGCGAAGAGCGGCCATGCAAGCTTCGGTACCTGAGTTGACGAAGCGTACCATTTCAACGCTGGGAACCGCTTCTATCACCGTTTCAGCCAGCACGTTTTCGAGGTAGCAGGGCGCTCCAAAGCTGGTGCCTTTGTCGAGGGCGGCTTTAAGCGCTTCGAGCACTTCCGGGTGAGCGTGGCCGCAGATAGCTGGCCCCCAGGTGCCGACGTAGTCGATGTACTGGTTACCGTCGACATCCCAAACGTGAGCGCCCTTGACGTGGTCGAACACAATCGGCTGACCGCCGACTGAGCGAAATGCTCGCACGGGTGAATTGACCCCACCGGGCATGAGGGACTGGGCGGCTGAAAAAATTTCGTCAGATTTGGTCGTTTTTAGGGTCGTGGTGGTAACCAAAACGCGCTCCTTGAGGGTAGGAATGAGGATGTATTTGCTGGCAGAGCTGACTCTGCCCACGCTGTACAGGTTCTGGCTATCAGAGGGTCTGTATTTGAGTCGTGGCCCAGGCAGGCCGACGCTAAGCAGTATTTTTTATACTAGCGTGTCCTTCCAGCTTGTTTCACGGTGTTAAGGAATGTAGAGCGCAACGCTAAGAACCAAAATTGCTGGCGTGTTCTCATAGGGCACTGTGAGGTTGATGAGTTCGAGAGGAGGTTGAAATATGGCCGTGCCAAAGCTGAATAAAAGCCAGCTCAAGACCTACACAAAGCTGTGGAAAGAACCCAAAGCCAAAGACCTCAATCAGAGGTTGAGAAGCTGATGAAAGCGCTAGGGGCTAGGTGATCACAAAGCAGTGCTAACGTCCTTTTTGAGATAGGTGATGAGCGTTGGGGAATGCACTGCCCACATCCCGACAGAGGACTGAAAACGCCTTACATCAAGCAGATACGCAAATTTCTAAAGGATTGTGGTTTAGAGCCTGGGGAGAGCACCGAAAATGGCAACCGTTAAACATATTCAGCATGAGGGCTATGTGGCCGAGGTGAGCTATAGCAGTGAAGACGGTTGCTATTATGCTCAGCTAGTCAATGCGCCAAGACTTAATCTATTGACCGAAGGTGAGACTTTGGATGATTTGCTTGAAGTCTTTGCCCCGCTCGTAAACGACTACCTGAAAGCCGTGTCTGATGATGGCTTTGGCTTAGTTCAGCCACGCGATCTCGTCGCAGGCTAAGCCGTTTGTGCTAATTCGTCATCTATCGACATCATCAGCGACTACTAACCGGCTCGAAAATGTTCCTTCTCGGCCTGATTCACAGGTACGCTACACATGTCTGTCTAGACTCTATGCGTCACACCTGTTCAGTCACTTCCTTAATGCAGAGGTACTTCAGTTCTACACAGATGCCCCAGTGGCTAATCAGCTCCAAAGATAATGCTCTTCCATTTCTCCTATGCTTGCCTAAAAGACTCTCTACCGGTCAGGCCATCCAAAATCCACCTTGACAGTACCAGCCGCTACCTGAAAGTGCCTGGTACATTGCGGTTTGCCAAGAGTTCACATGCTGCTTAGCATGTGTTTCAGCCTCTATCTCTAAGTTCTTCCTCACCCAAACATCTCCAAGTGTCTGATAATAAATAGCTAATGAATCTCTCAAACAAGCGAGCTGATTACTAGCTTCTATCGAATAGCGAGAAGCTAACTTGAAATCGTTAAAATGATGTCGAACTCTTGCCCTTGATATTTCGTCCCAGTCGTCTGGAGCCGAAACAAAGAAACGTATGGTTGCAGGCATTGTTTGTATCACTTCAGCGTAAAGCCATTGTTTATCTATGAAATTCTCGTGGTCAAAATAGGGATGCAGGATCTGATCTTCAGCAGTAGTTGCGCTATCTACGAGCTTACCAGTATTACAGTCTTTACAAGCAGGTACTAGATTTAGTGGTAACACAGAAAACTGTGGATATTTAGTCTTTGGGAGATAGTGATCCAAGGTAGTAGCATGACCAATGCCGCAAAACGGACATTTTCCTAGCGGAGCAAGAGACAATAAACTATCGTAGACCATTCTCGCGGGTTTGGTCTGGACTACCATATGCGAGCTGTAAACACTCTTTAGCTCTTCTTTCGTAACGTTACCTAAAGTGATTTCGTGGTTCTTACAGGCATTTGATGCGATTGTATAAAGTAACTGGGCCTCTGCCTTTTGCGCGTAATCTCTTGCTGCTGTGGATATAGAGTTGGTCACTTGGCTCAGGCGGTTCCGTAAACTAGGATCTGAGATACTACTGATGCATTGCTGGTAAACGGCTAGAGGATCATAAGTCGGTTTTGCGATTGCCCTCATTCGATAGCTTCCTTTCCAGCATCTCTCATCAATATCATTGAGCGTAAAATAGCTTTCCCCTCGAATCCCAACTGATATTGATATTCTTGAGCCACCTCTTCATAGCTCTTCCCTTCAGCGACAGAGCTTGCTAACAAATCATGAAAGCCAGACTGGGAAACTTCCAACCCAAACACTTCCCGTGTTAACACGCCTACATTCTCAGCAAACGTTTCTTTTTCTGGTCTGTCAACGTTAGCAACCAGCCTAGATCTTCGAAGGATTGAGACGCAAGATTTAGGAACCTCTTGCAGCACAACAGGAGAGTGGGTAGCGACGATGGCTACACCATTTCGGTTAATCAATAGATCAGACAATGCTCTAGTGAATGCTGATAGTAATGGTGGGTGGAGATGGCTTTCGGGCTCGTCAATTAAAACTAAGGTCTTCTCCTCAACTGTCTCAGAGGATGTTTTAAAAGTCGAATGAGGTAACAAATTACGCCAGCCGTCTCAGCATCAGCCGAATCATGGCAATGTAAATCATCGCCTCTGAGTTTTCAGGCAACCGCTCATAGTCCTTGCTGAGCCGTCGATACCAGT
>JBBQAC010000184.1:0-9152 GCA_038315915.1 Phormidesmidales cyanobacterium | reverse complement strand
ACTGGTATCGACGGCTCAGCAAGGACTATGAGCGGTTGCCTGAAAACTCAGAGGCGATGATTTACATTGCCATGATTCGGCTGATGCTGAGACGGCTGGCGTAATTTGTTACCTCATTCGACTTTTAAAACATCCTCTGAGGGGCGATCGCCTCGTAACGCTGATTGACCAACCGATATCCCTGAAACTCCATAGTCTCCGGCGAGAACCAAAAATACTCCGGTGTCCGAAAGCGATCCTGGTAAAGGTCTTTCTTGAGATTTCTGTCGACCTGCGCAGTGGAGTCCGAAAGCAGTTCGATAATAATGTCCGGATATTTGCCGCCCTCTTCCCAGGTCACCCAGGATCTGCGATCACGTTTTTCAGTATCTTTGACTACAAAGAAGTCAGGCCCTCTGAAGTCTCTGGTTCTGAGCTGCTCCCGGCTGAAGTAAACAGTCAGGTTAGCGCCGATGAAGAAATCATTGCGATCTTGCCACAGCCACTCTAAGCAAGCCACCAGCAGCGCGAGCTGAGCGTAATGCAGCGAACTTTCCATTTCTGGCTCGTCACTTTCCAAGTAGGTTGCATTTGGCATCAAGTCTGCCAGCTCTCGGGCAGTCATTACCATAACTTGTGTTAGCTCCAGCGCAAGATAGCCCTATTGTACTCAGATCAACCCTCATGATATTATGTAATTGATTACGTAGTTAATTTTATTAAAATGGACTTCTACTCTCAAGTTGGGAAAATGGCGCTAGGCAGTCGTCTACGACGATTGAGCGAAAGTCTGACTGAAGATGCTGCAAAGGTTTATGCGCTTTATGACATTGCACTCGATCCAAAATGGTTTCCGGTGTTTTATGTCCTCTCACAGAAGGAGAGCGCATCGATTACCGAGATTGCTCAAATGATTGGACATTCGCATCCTTCTGTTAGTCAAATCGTCAAAGAGATGAGAAAGGAGGGATTGGCAATTACCGAAAAAGGTAGCCAAGACGCGAGAGTGAGCATTGTCAGACTCTCTGACGGTGGGAGAGGGCTTATTCCTAACATCGAAAAGCAGTATGAAGACGTCATTCAGGCAGTCGAAGGGCTTTTATCAGAAGCGCAACACGACTTATGGAAAGCCATTGAAGAAGTAGAGTTTTTGCTATCCCATAAAAGCTTTTTTACTCGTGTTCAGGAAACGCGCAAAAATCGTGAGCGAGGGTCTATCCAAATTATTGATTACTCGCCAAAGTTCCATAACGACTTCAAACGTTTGAATTACGAATGGATTGAAAAATACTTTGAGATAGAAGATGCCGACCGCGATTCTCTCGATTGTCCAGAAGAAAAAATTTTGAATCCCGGTGGGTATATTTGCATGGCGCTTAGCAATGCCGAGGTTGTTGGCACTTGCGCCTTGATCAAAGCAGATGACGATGCTTATGAACTTGCGAAAATGGCAGTCGCTGAAAACTTTAGAGGCAACGGTATCGGCTGGCTACTGGGGAAAGCAGCTATTGAAAAAGCACGTGAGCTAGGTGCGAAAACGATCTTCTTAGAGAGTAATACAGTCCTGAAGCCTGCTATTGGTCTCTACCAAAGACTAGGATTTCAGAAGACTGTCAGGCAACCTTCGCCGTATGCTCGGTGCAATATTCAAATGGAACTTGCGATCACCTAGCAGTTGACCCGTGCGAGACGAACCGACTAAAGGGCTGTATCAAAAGGTCTGATGGTGTATTAAAGTAGCCGGATCACCCTCAGTAGACAATAGTGAGGGGCAGATCGGGCAGTGGGCAAGGGTGAGGGATGGAGGTGATCAGTGACGTGCCCAGCTAATATTTCAAAGAGTGAAGACAGCATTTGCAGGTTTGCAAAGTTCTCTGTTGCGATATTTAGCTATCATATTGCTTGCTATATATAATTCAGGACATTTCTTACATGCCAATCATCCAGCACAACCCAACAGGACTATTCCCACAATATCGTAGTTACAGTCATGCCGTTGAAGTAAGTGGTAACTCTCGTATCTTGTTTATAAGTGGTTTGAATGGTTATTTAGCTGATGGAATAACCATGCCAGATTCATTTCAAGAACAAGGGGAGACGATCTGGATTCACATAGGTACAATCTTAAAATCTGCTGGGATGAGTTATAGCAACATAGTTTCCTTACGAACTTATCTATTAAGTCCCGAGTATGATGAGCCGAACGTTCGGTTAAGGATGAAATATCTGGGTAATAATGAACCCGCTTCAACTGTAATCTGTTGTCAACTCCTGGAATCAAAATGGAAGTTGGAAATTGAGGTTGTCGCCGCAATGTAGCAGGTTTTTAACAAGAGAGACGTAATCGAAGCACGTCCAGAAAACAGCTTGTTGTGACCGTAGGCTGAAAGGCTGTATGAAAAGGTCTGACGTTGTATCACAGTGTGCACCGATCCCCCTAAATCTCCCCTAGAGAGGGGGGAATCCGGACTCAAATCTTTCCTTTCTAGGGGCTAGGGGAATCAGTGCAGTATACTCTGATACATTGAAATACTTTTCATATAACCTCTTAAACATTCTTGAAGGAACCTTCGACAGTGTTTTTGAATTAGGAATTCAGCGGTCTGATATTTCCATCTGGAGATACTATAGAGTAGTTGCGAAATAACGAAAATAATCTCTGAAACCATTGATGCATATGGCTTTGAGGCGATTTACCTGAACATCGCCTCAAAGCCTTTAACCGCAAGGGTTTTAGCCATTTTCCCGTCTTATTTCGCGACAGGTCTTATGAATATGATCGAGAATGCAGTTTTGAAATACATTCTGAAGAGATGAGTCGTTTGAGCGCTAGCGGAATCGTGCTTTGCATATCTTGCTAGCAAGCTGGCAGTGTCATACTGCTTGAGCGATCCAGTTAAGGCAAATCGAGGGGTCAGCGGATCTGCTGGAAAGCTTTCCTGAATAACTCGCATAACAGCGGCGTATAGTTTCGCCGTAGGGTGGCGAATGTAGTAGACGTGTTGCGTAATAAGGATCAAAAATCGCTGTAAGCCTTGCGTAACAATGCTTTTAGCCATTTTTCGCCAGAAATCGCTGAACTCATTGTGTAGCAACGGTTTCAGCCGTTATTTTTCTTGCATCTCAACAGCTCTAGTTTTCATACGACAGATTTACCTTCGAGCGTTGAATCTCTTCCTGTAGGTCTCGCCGCTGCTGCCCAAACAGCCGCCTGAGACAATAAATTCGCCACCCGTTAACCAGCATCTAGCTTCACACCCGCCATTAGCGCGTTATCTTCTCGCGCCATTAGCGCGGGATACTCTTCTAACTCGTTAGGATTGGCGAGCGCCTGCTTTGTTAGGAAATCGAGATAGAGCCTCATCATCAGCTCTGCTTCGGCTTCTTCCTCTTCTTCATCCCTGTATAGAGAGAATACAACCGTATCGGGAGCGATCACCTGCACTACCCCTTCTGCCCTGACAAAGTTCGGATTTTCCTTAAAAAACTCACTCGCCAGTCGGTAGCCCGACGAGTTGCCAATCTTAGCCCACAAGGCTTTATAGCTTTTCCCAGACATAATTTTTGCTCGCTACTTTTTCCGTGATGCTACTCCATCTTACTGTTTCAGTTGTAACTATTCGATTAGAAGCCGTACCCCCATAATAGGGATGTAGCTATAAAGGCTGCTATTCAATTGCTTTTAGGATTTTGCCTAAGATTTGGAGGCCGCGTTCGGTCTGCTCAGGCGGTAGGGAAAAGTTTAGTCGCAGGGCCGGATAGCCCTGTTGTGTAGGGAAAAAAGCAGCGCCTGAGCCGACTAGAATTTTCTGCTCGGCAGCGGCGGTGCAGATATCTGCTAGTGACACTGTGTCCGGTAGCTGAATCCATAGGAAGGTGCCGCCGTTGGGGACTGTCCAGGTGACGCTAGGCGGAAGGTGGCGAATGAGGGCGTTAACCATGTAGTCGCGGCGATCGCGATACAGCACCCGCATTTGATTCAGCCGCCGCCGATAGTGCCCCGACGACAAGTATTCTTTGACAATGGCCTGCGACGCTGCCGACGTGCGAAAGTCGTGCAGCAGCTTGCGCTCCATCAGGGCGCTGTTCTCTTTGCCGGTGACTGCCATGTAGCCGACTCGCAAACCGGGCATCAGCGTTTTAGAGAAAGTACCCACGTAAATTACCCGGTCGGTCGTGTCAAACGCTTTGATTGGGGGCGGCGTGATGTCGAAGCTGAGAGGCTCGTAGGCGTTGTCTTCGATGACTAAGCAATCGTATTGTTCAGCGAGGGCGAGCAGCTTGCGGCGATGAGAGGTGCAAGTGGTAATGCCGGTCGGGTTGTGCAGCGTGCTGATGGTGTAGATCAGCCGGGGGCGGTGGCTTTCTAAATACTGGGCGAGCAGTCTGAGATTCATGCCCTGCGGGGTCATGGGTATGCCAATGACTTTTGCATTGCGCTGCTGAAGAATGGAGAGAAAACCGTGATAGGTGGGCGCTTCTACAACTATCCAGTCATCGGGTGAGAGAAAGTGATCTGCTAAAAGAGAGAGTGCCTGCATCGAGCCATTGGTCACGATGAGATTTTCAGGAGAAGTCTCTAGCCCCTGCTGAATCAGGAGCTGAGCGATTTGGCTACGAAGGGCCGGATCGCCTTGCGGGTGGCCTGGGTGGAAGAAAGTATGCGCTTCTTTCATGGCGCGGCGAGCGATGCGCTGAAGGTCGTCTGCACCGATGGCGAAAGGGAATCCCTGGCTGAAGTTGATGGAGTCGGGCTGGCTGTGGGATTGCAGCGAGGCGTGGTAGCTCTCGGTGAAAGAGGTGATGCCGTGGCGGGGGATGAGGACTTCCTGGGCAGGGTTGAAAGTGGAGGGAGGGGCTTCGACTGCGCTCAGCCGCCGGGAGCGCAGGGCGGGTGGGTTGATGAAGTAGCCTGCGCCTTGTTTGGCGCGTACCAGGCCGTCGGCTTCGAGGACGCTGTAGGCTTCGAGGACGGTGAGCTTGTTGACCTTAACGGTTTCGGCCAGGGCGCGAATGGAGGGGAGCTGCTGGTCGGGTGAGAGATGGCCGGTGTGGATCAGGTGCTGAATGCGATCGCGTATCTGCAAGTAAACCGGCTTTTTCGCCTGACGATCTAAAGGAATTTTCATCGGCCTGCACCAAAAAAACGCTAAACAAACGCTAATCGAAGCTTACAGGCTTTGCCAAAACGCTGCGTAGTACAGTTATGCCGTTTTCTGCTAGAACAGTCAAATTTTTATCAACTGTCCTAGCAAAAGTTGTCAAAAGCGTACCTTCCGATCTGTTGGCGGTATCGGTCATTGTAAAAGCGTTGTTACTCGCAATGTTGTTTATCGACAGAGCAAAGCGATGAAATCAGAATTTGTACCTAATCCTTTAGAGACCGAATTTCGTCAAGTATGCAGCCGCCATCCGCATCTTACGGAGGCTGATTCCAAAAAGTACTCAGATCAGCCTCAAGGTGGCTGGATTAAGGCATGGCTACATTCTCTGCTCAATTTTCTCACGGGTTCACAGACCTTGAATATTGTTAAGCGATCGCGCCCAGATGGCACTGTTCAATGGATTGTGTACGACCCCAATACTGAGCATCCTCGGTTTTTTGACTCTGAGCAGGCGGTTCGAGTTTGGTTGGAACAGCGATACTATCAGTAGAACTTAAGCAATCGGGAAGAGAAAACAATGGGACTCACCATTATTCAAGTGGATGCGTTCACAGACAAACCCTTTGCGGGCAATCCAGCGGCGATATGCGTGACCGATGCGCCGCTGGAGGAGGGATTGATGAAGGCGATCGCGCTCGAAATGAACCTCTCTGAAACCGCCTTTTTATACCCGATAGAAGGCGGCTACAGCCTGCGCTGGTTTACACCCGCTATCGAAGTAGACCTGTGTGGCCATGCGACTCTGGCAAGCGCCCATGTACTGTGGAGCGAAGGCCACCTATCTGCTGATCAAGTCGCCAGCTTTCACACCAAAAGCGGTTGGCTCAGCGCCCGACAACAAAAAGGCTGGATTGAAATGGATTTCCCGGCTCAGCCAGTGCGCCCTGCTCATGTCATGCCGCAGCTGATCAAATCGCTCTGCTGTGGGGGCACCATCCGCGCTGTCGCCAAAAACGACACGAACTATTTGGTTGAAATTCAGTCTGAGGCGGCGGTGCGATCGCTCGAACCCGACTTTACCGAAATGAAAAAGCTGCCTGTGCAGGGCGTCATTGCGACTGCACCCGCTGACAGTGATGAGTACGACTTTGTTTCGCGCTACTTTGGGCCGCGAGCAGGCATTAATGAAGACCCGGTGACCGGCTCAGCCCATGCGTCCCTAGCACCCTACTGGCAGGAAAAGCTTGGCAAGACAGAAATGCTGGCCCAACAGGTCTCCGCTCGGGGCGGTGTGCTACGGGTGAAGTGCAGCAGCGCGGAAGGCATCGGCGCAGAAAAAGCAGCGGCCCGCGTCTTTATCAGCGGTCAGGCGGTGACTACGTTGCGAGGTGAGCTATCGAGTGAAATTGTGAGCCAGACATAGGCTGGGATGTAAAACCGTCTTAATACATACATTCCGGGGTCAGGAGAAAATGATATGTATTGAATGGCACATTCGAGATCGATTCCCGGCGCTCTACTATGTCGTTCAAAGACTACGATCCTGGTGATTTTTATGACGAGCTGTTTACCGCAGCGGGCGTTCCTAGAGAGACCGCTGCGCTGCTGATTGAGCGTATTGATTCGCTGCCGATTGACAACCTGATCCGCCGTCAGCAAGCAGCTCAGAACACGCTGTTTAAGCTCGGGGTCACCTTCAACGTGTACGGCGACGAGCAGGGCTCTGAAAAGGTTTTCCCCTTTGACGTGGTGCCTCGAATTGTGCCCGGTGAAGACTGGCAGTGGCTCGAAAAGGGCTTGCAGCAGCGGATTGCGGCGCTCAACTGCTTTTTGGACGACATTTATAATGAGCAAAAGATCCTGACAGATGGGGTGATTCCTCGGGCGACGATTGAGTCGGCTTCGGGCTTTTTGCCGCCCTGTATGGGGCTGAAGCCGCCGAAGGGGGTTTGGTGCCATATTACTGGGACGGATTTGGTGCGCGATCGCAAAGGCGACTGGTTCGTGCTCGAAGACAATTTGCGCTGTCCGTCGGGCGTTTCCTACGTGCTCGAAAATCGTCGGGTGATGAAAAGCTCATTTCCGGGCCTGTTTGAAGCACTGGATATTAAAGCGGTCGATGACTATCCCAGTCAGCTCCTAGAAACGCTATTACAGCTAGCGCCTGACAACGTTAGCGACCCGATGGTGGTACTGCTCTCTCCGGGCGCGTTCAACTCTGCCTACTTCGAGCATTCGTTTTTAGCCCAGCAAATGGGGATTATGCTGGTGGAAGGCTGCGACCTGGTAGTGGACGATGGCTACCTCAAAATGCGCACCACTAAAGGGCTTCAGCAGGTCGATGTAATCTACCGGCGAATCGACGACGACTTTTTGGATCCGACGGTGTTTCGCCCGGATTCTATGTTGGGTATTCCGGGGCTAATGGAGGTGTACCGGCAGGGGAGGGTAGCGATCGCCAACGCCCCCGGCACAGGCGTCGCCGACGACAAACTGGTATACGCCTACGTCCCGCAAATGATTCGCTACTACCTGGATGAAGAACAGATTCTTCCTAACGTGCCGACCTACTTCTGTGAAAATGAAAAACAGCAAGCCTACATTTTAGAAAATTTAGATTCCCTGGTGGTCAAAGCAACCGATGCTTCCGGCGGCTACGGCATGTTAATTGGTACTCAGTCCACCAAAGAAGAACAGAATCAGTTCGCCGAAAAGATTAAGGCCAACCCGCGCGGATATATCGCCCAGCCAACACTTTGCCTTTCTCGTGTACCCACCCTGATCGACCGATCTTTTCAAGGACGGCATGTCGATCTCAGGCCGTTCATTCTTTACGGCGATGCCAACAGCGGCTCTCCCTATGTGAATCCGGGCGGGCTCACCCGAGTGGCGCTTAAGGAAGGTTCTTTGGTAGTCAACTCTTCTCAGGGCGGGGGAAGTAAAGATACGTGGGTTGTGAATGTATGAGATTAAAACAGAAATCCAAAGCTGAAAGAGGAAAATAAACGGTGCTCAGTCGTGTTGCGAATTCTATTTACTGGCTTACTCGCTATGTGGAGCGGGCTGAAAATGTTGCTCGGTTTGTGGAAGTGAACCTTAATTTGCTGTTGGATAGCCCCGTAGGAACAGCTGGACAGTGGGCTCCTTTGATTTCGGTGTCGGGCGATCGCGCCCTCTTCCAAACGCTTTACAACGGCGAAGCCACTTCAGCAAACGCGCTCAACTTTCTCACTTTTGACCGTCGCTCGCCCAACTCAGTCATCTCCTGCGTTCGCGCTGCCCGCGAAAATGCCCGCTCAGTACGAGAAACCATCTCTTCAGAAATGTGGGAACAGCTCAATGCGTTTTACCTGATGGTGGAAGATGCGGCAAAGGCGACAACCCTTACCGACATCGGCGAACTCTGCGCTTTTTATGCAGAAGTAAAAATGGCTAGCCATCGCTTCGCTGGTGTGATGAATGCGACCCAGTCGTGGAACGAAAGCTGGCACTTTGGCCGGTTAGGACGACTGCTAGAGCGGGCTGATAAAACGGCGCGGATTCTCGATGTGAAATATTTTTTACTGCTGCCTTCGCCTCAAGAGGTAGGCACACCGCTAGACAACTTACAGTGGATTGCGCTGCTCAAGTCCGCAAGCGCCTACGAAATGTATCGCAAAACCGAGCGCAAAATCTCTCCGGCCAGCGTCGCTAGCTTCCTCATTCTCGATCCTTACTTTCCGCGCTCTATCAAATTTTGCCTGCATCGGGCCGAAGATTCTTTGCGGAGCATCGCCGGTTCGGAAGAGAACACGCTAGCCAGTCAGCGAGCGCTCGGTCGCTTACGAGCCGAAATCGACTATGTCACCCTCGATGAGATCTTTCAAGACGGTCTTCACGAGTTTTTAGACAACTTGCAGCGACGGATTAATCAGGTCGGTGACTGCATCTACACCGACTTTATCGCGATTCCTCAACACTCTCCTACTTTGAGTCAGGCTCAGTAACTGTGCGCTACCGTATCTCTCACACCACCGACTACCGCTATAGCAACTCCGTTCAGCTTCGGCCCCATATCCTCCGGCTGTG
>JBBQAC010000364.1:0-3193 GCA_038315915.1 Phormidesmidales cyanobacterium | reverse complement strand
GGATCAAGCCTTGGCATTCCTAAAATTGCGGGCGCTGTTGTTGTAGAGGATGCGCTTTGGTTTGCAGCGACCACTAGCCAGGGTGAAGGCGACAGCGGCTTTGCGAGTTTGCTGCGATACAGCCCTGACACAGGCGAACTGAGGGTTGATCGGCCAGCGGAAATTCAGGGCGATCAGATTACAGCGATCGCCACCACCGGCACCTCAAATACCGCAAAAAATACCTCAAACACCGCAAACCTCACCCTGTGGCTGGGCACAGAGCGCAGCGGAGAAGGCAACCCCCATCTCCCGGCCAGCGGTCTGGTCGCTTATCAGCCCACTAGCAAAACGCTAACCCGCTACACCGTCACCAACAGTTCTATGGTGGGGGCCATTCCGTATCAGCTGGCGGTGGCCGATGACTCGCTTTGGGTGGCGACTGGCAACGGGACTTGTGAAGTGCAGTGGCAGGCTGCGGATCGGGCCGATAGCTGGAGCTGTTGGCGATTTAGCGCGACAGCAACTCTCCCGTCAAGCGGCGTCGATATTTACCCTAGCTTTTTGGCCACAGAAGCTGCGGCTACATTAAATGATCCGACCGTAGAAGTTCTGTGGGTCGCCCGAGAGCAGCCTGAGCGGAATGCTGACCCGACCGCAGCAGAACTGGGCATGATCCGCTACGAAGTCGCTTATGAGCCGGGGTTTGAAGCGCTGCTGCCGCAGGGCGGATACCGGGTTGCGAATGCGGCGGCTAAGCGAGCGGTGAGGGGAGAACCGGTTTTCTGGCCGGGGTGGCAGTGGCACTGGAGCGGCGATCGCTTTGTGCGCGGTTTTGACGAAGTCTCCCTGAACCTGGTGGGCGGTGGCCCTTACGGCCTGTATGCTGAGATGGATAATAGCCGTTTAGCCTTTGACCATCGGGCAATTCGAGGAGACGTCGACCTGCTCGAACTGACTGTAGAAAGTACCCAAGTACGCTACTACTCTGGCTGGGTGGACGGCAGTGAGCTAACGGTTTATCCTGCTATCGTACCCGCGACGCTCCCGGTAACTAAGCAAGCGAACCCTCTAGAAGAAATCGCGTCTAAGCTGCCCGTCCAAGGCCCATAGACCTGAACATCTGATGAGGATAATGTCTTGCCAGAAGATCGCTTTCAGACCGAGCTAGACAGCTCATCGCTAACGCGCCCGATGTGGATGCTGTGGATTCTTTCGGCGGGGCTGATTGCGCTGGATGGGTTCGATTTTTTCATCATCGGCGTGGCAATGCCGTTTATTCAGCGGGACTTTGGGCTGAGTGCGGGGTGGGTGGGGGCGATCGCCACTGCTGCTTTAGCCGGTGCCCTGGTTGGCTCACTTACCCTTGGCCCGGTCACTGATAAGGTAGGCCGTCAGCTCATGCTGGTGGTGGATATTGGCCTTTTTATCGTCGCTTCAGCCGCGACCGCGCTGGCCTGGAATGCCTGGTCGCTGTTGGTTTTTCGCTTTTTGGTCGGGGTGGGCATCGGCGCAGACTATCCGATTAGCGTGGCCTACATTACTGAGAATGTGCCTGCTAGGTTGAGAGGCCGGATGGTGATTGGGGCTTTTAGCTTTCAGTCAGTCGGTGCCTTGCTAGGGGCGCTGGTCGGCTGGATGACTATTTGGGTATTTCAGCAGAGTGCGCCAGATCTAGCAGTTGCCTACGCGTGGCGGTGGATGCTGAGCGTAGGCGTTGTTTTATCTATTTTAGTAGGCGGGCTGCGGCTGTTGTTTTTGCTGGAGAGTCCTAGCTACTATCTCGCCAAGGGAAGGTATGAGGAAGCCTCTAAAGTGGCTTCTGAGCTGTTGGGAAAATCCATTGATCTGGAGCCTGCTAGCCAAAGCGAGAGTGTGCAATCAGATACGAACAAGGCTGCGCTAGGCTACGGCGATCTGTTTTCGCCGGCCTATTTCAGGCAGACGGCGATCGCCTCTATTCCGTGGTTTCTGCAAGATATTGCGACCTATGGTATTGGCATTTTCACGCCGACCATCATCGCGGCGTTGGCCTTTGCTCAAGGCGAAAATTTGCTGGTGCGGGAGATGGCCTCCGCGCGGGGTGCTGCCCTCGTCAATGTGTTCCTGGTAGTTGGTTTTTTGCTGGCTGTTCTGCTGGTTGATCGGGTCGGTCGCATTCCGCTACAGATTGTTGGATTTGTGGGGATGGCAGTTGGGCTTTGTATTCTCTCTTTTGCCGGAGCGACTCACATGGCTTTGCTCTTTATTGGCTTTATTTTGTTTAATCTGATGATGAATTTAGGGCCAAATTCTACGACGTTCTTACTGTCTGGGGAGGTGTTTCCGGCGGCGATTCGCGCTAGTGGGGCAGGGTTGGCGGGTGGGATTGCTAAGGGGGGCGCGGTGCTGGGGGCTCTGGCGCTGCCGGTATTGCAAGAGAGTATGGGGATAACCTGGTTGTTGCGATCGCTGGCTCTGATCTGCATTCTTGCTGCCATCATTACCTACGGCTTGCGCAGCGCCGTAGACTCTCCTGTGCAAACTGAGATAGATGAGTAACAGCCCTCGCCTGTAGCCAAAGAAACCGTCACGATCATATCTGTTACTTCTGAAGAAAAGTCAGTTTAGGGGTGAAAGCGACTGCTGCTGATGATTTCAGTGGCCTGGTCTGCTGGTATGGGCGGAGAAAAGAAATATCCCTGCCCTGATTCACAGCCAAGTGCCTGTAACCAGGTTAGCTGCTGAGGTGTTTCGATTCCTTCGGCGATCGCATTAATCTCTAGCAAATCGCTCAGGGCAATAATCGATTCAACGATCACCCGATTGCGATCGCCCGACTGAGCCGAGCTGACAAAGGCGCGGTCAATCTTAAGAGAATTCACCGGTAGCTGGTGTAAATAGTTGAGAGATGAGTAACCCGTCCCAAAATCATCAATGCTGATACGAATATTTTTCGCTTTGATTTGCTCAAGCAGTTTGACGGTGACATCAATGTTTTGCACCAGCATACTTTCTGTGATTTCGAGTACCAGGCTGTCAGGCTTAATCGGAAAGGCCACCAGGACGGCTTCAAGCTTCGGCAACAGCGAACTGTGAAGCTGTTTCACCGAAAGATTGACGCTGACTCTGAGCTGTCGCTCCGGAAACTGAAACTGCCAGATCTCAAGCTGCTGACAGGCTTGATGCAAAATCCGTTCGCCAATTGCCTCAATCAGGCCGGTCTCTTCGGCAA
>JBBQAC010000070.1:0-17145 GCA_038315915.1 Phormidesmidales cyanobacterium | reverse complement strand
TCGAGTACTCCAAAGCCAAAGACGATATGTTCGCGGCGACTGACACGACTAGGTCGCCCTGGCACGTTGTCGAAGCAGACGACAAAAAGCGGGCCCGCCTTAACTGCATTAACCACCTGCTCAACCAAATCGAATACAAAGACCTGACCCCGCCGCCAATGAAGCTACCGCCCCGGCAGGAAAACATCGACTACGAAAGGCCGCCCATGTCCACCCAAAACTTCGTACCCGAAAAGTTTTAGTTTTTTAAAAACAACAAGCAATGGCCAAACAGTACTCCGAAATCACAACAGCCCATCAGGCTTTTATCGAGCAGCAGCAGATCTTTTTTGTCGGTACGGCAGGGCAATCGGGGCGGGTGAATGTGTCACCTAAGGGCATGGATAGCTTGCGCGTGCTTGGCCCGCAGCGGGTGCTGTGGCTGAGCGTGACCGGCAGCGGCAATGAGAGTGCTGCTCACGTTACTGAGAATGGCCGAATGACGGTGATGTTCTGCTCGTTTCAGGGCGCACCGATGATTTTGCGGCTGTATGGTGAGGCTCGGTTGATCTATCCTCGCGATGTCGATTGGGAGGCACTGATTGACGAATTTCCCCCCTTGCAGGGAACACGGCAACTGTTTGACTTGCAGGTGGATCTGGTGCAGACTTCCTGCGGGATGGCGGTGCCGCTGTATGAGTATCAGGGTCAGCGCGATACCCTCAACCAGTGGGCCAAACAAAAAGGCCCAGCAGGCATCGAAGCTTACTGGGCCGAAAAAAATCAGGTGAGCATTGACGATATGCCCACCCATATTTTCGCTGAGGAGGTTAAATCCTAAACGCGAGCGTACTGGCCTGTCAGCTTGCCGAGCTGCTGTACCAGCAGGCTCAAAAACAGGCCCACATCAGTGACTACCCCGGTCGATTCTACCGAGCCGCGATCGCTCAGCTTAGTCACCACTGCCGGGTTGATATCCACGCATACCATCTTCACCCCGGCAGGCGTCATATTGCCCACGCCGATAGAGTGCAGCATGGTCGACAGCATCAAGATCAAGTCAGCGCCTTCAATCAGCCGGGCGTAGTCTGTCTGGGCTTCGAGCAGGTTCATTTTGGTGTCGGGCAGCGGGCCGTCGTCGCGAATGGATCCCGCCAAGGAGAACGGCACGTTGTTTTTCACACATTCGTACATGACGCCGCTGGTGAGCGCCCCTTTCTCGACTGCGTTGGCAATACTGCCGTGTCGGCGAATGGTATTGATTGCTTTCAGATGATGCCGGTGCCCGCCCTGCACAGAGACGCCGCGCTTCATATCCATGCCGAGTGAGGTGCCCATCATCGACTGCTCAATGTCGTGGACGGCGATCGCATTCCCGCCTAGCAACGCATGGACGTATCCCTCCTGAATCAGCTTTTTCAAATGCTCACTGCCGCCGGTATGGATCACTACCGGCCCAGCGGTGACCACAACCTTGCCACCGCGATCGCGAATCCGCCGCAAATCCCAGGCAATTTGCTCGACTACCAGCTCCACCCGGCGCTCGCTCGAAACACCCGCCCCCATAAAGCTAAAGTCGTCTGTTTTTTTCTTTAGCGAGGGCGCAGTTCGCAGGGTGTGAATGCCCTTACTGCCAACGACCACTGCTTCACCCACCTGCAAATCTCGCAGTAGCTTGCACCGGGCAACTGGCCCATCGGCATTTTGAGTGATGGCGATCGCCCCGTCCATCCGCTGGCCTTCCACCTTGAACCAGTGGTCGCCAATCAAGACTTGCGTAGGATAAATAGTTGTTACGTAAAAATCATCCGGCGCGACACCGGCTTGAATGACCGTTTCTAAAGCCGCTGGTGTCACTTCCTCAGGTAGGCTCACCGCGCCCAGATCAATAAGCTGCCCCATGATGTCATCCATCACGGTGGCATCCGGTGCAGAGACCTTGACCTCTGCTGTCGAGCTGTCCTGGCGCTGCTTGCCGAGATCAAAACTGAGAACCTGGAAGCTACCGCCGCCGGTGACAATCGTGTCCAAAGTGCGGTTCACCAGACCAGAATCAAGCAAGTGGCCTTGAAGGTGAATAGTCCGGCTCTGAATGCTAGAGGCTTGCGGAGACGCCTGCCGAAGTTCTGTCACCTTCAGGGTCAGACACTTGGCCGCGCCGCCCGCTTTAAGAAATTCTGTAAGCGGTGTTTCTTCGATGGTAAAGCCGCGATCGCCTAGCACTTTCTTCAGCGCGTCGCTCGCTTTATTCATGACGACCACCCGGTCTACGTTCACCGTATTGCAGGCAAAGTTAATCGCATCCACTTCGTCAACGGCAATTCGCTTATCTGCGGGCACCCGCATTTCAATCAGCCGGTTGGAATAGGCATCAAAGGCAGGTGGATAGTACATTAAGTAGCCATCCGTCAGCGGGCAAAAGCAGGTATCCAGATGGTAAAAGCGGCTGTCTACCAGACGCAAAGACAGCACCTCTACATCCAGCCACTTGGCCAGGTAAGGATGAGAATCCAGCTCAGAGCGGAAGCCATAGCCTGCCCACAACCAGCCACCCGCGCGATCTATCAGCGCGTCTCCGGCCCCTTCAAACGGCAGTCCTTCCGGTAGGGTATGCACCGTAAACCCATTCTCTTCAAACCACTGCTGAAAATAGGGCTCTTCGCCCTGGCGCTCAGGGTGCAAAAATCGGCTGAGAACCACATGATCGCCCAGTACCAGTCCCGCATTGGCTGCAAACACCATATCTGGCCATCCCGGCTGAGGTGTCACCAGCTCTACCGTCGCATAGTCTTTCAGCACATGATGAAGCTGATTCCACTGCTCCTCAGCCTGCTCCCGCGATGAGCGGTGGATGTTGCCCTCCATCCAGGGGTTGATCACATAGTCCACATCGTAGTGGTGGGGGGGGCACATCAAAATTCGTACTGTATCAGTCATGTTGATCCTCAATTTATGTATCAGCGATTTGTCTGGGAGAAGCAGGGGGAGTCAATAAAGAAGATTAATATTGTCTTACAGATAGTTGGCAGATAGTTGGCGTTGCAAGTCATCATGCGATGACATCACGCCAACTGATCGAAGAAAGACGCGGCCTCGCTCACTATTTGGCCAACGATGACAGATGGGGACGGACTGTAAAATCGGGCAAAATAGTACTCACCTCGGCCAGGCCAATGCTCTCTGCTATTTGCCGTAACCCTGATAGGTTCCACAAATGTTAGGGAATCCTGACTCAGGAAACTGCCTCCCTACCAAAACGGTGTTGTAGAATACTATTGTGGCTTGTAGGAGCGACATTTTCTCATCTATCATCGAATAGTCAGTGCTCATACCAAGGTATGACCAAACAGTTAATTTTTTACTAAATCCTGCCGCGAAAACGCACTCCTAAGTTATCTATTGATTAAGGGCTAATTAGATTGGTTAGCAACGATTTTTAGAGGAGCGTTAAAGAAATTCTGAATCGCCAGAGATAGATTTTACTGATCTCTTTCTGGCCCAAAACGACTTCACTACTCTAACAGCTTCAAAGCCTTCTTCTGACTTACGGGTTTTGTAGACAGGCGGCTTTCAAAAATTTTTCTGAAACAGTTTCTTGGATAGAATTTTTTAGATTCTTTTTATAAAGTGGGTCTTTTGGGTCTTTCTATTTGGCATCAAACATTCCAGAACTTTAGAACTGCCTTAGTGCTAACTGGCTGCTTGATCAGATGTCACCAGGTGTCAACTGATAGAAGTACAGGACATAAAAAATTCTAATAAATTTTATTAGAATCTGGCATTGAAGTCTTTTTAAGAAGCTTCTATCTTAAGTAAATAGGCTGTTGACTTTCGCTGATTTTGATCTGTTTCTATCCCGTGAACGGTTGAGTTTGAATGATTTCTCAATCAGTCTAAACTAGCGTTCCAAAACATCTCACAAGGACATCGCCATGCTGGCAGAAGCACGTAAATACTCTATCAATGCTATTCAAGATGAAGTCAGAGCCTTAGTAAATAGAGGCTCTGTCGACAGACAGCACAAAATTTATATTCTTTCCCGCTACTTTGACGGACGTGAATGGCAGGAAATGGAGCATACTCTGACGCAAAATGACTATCTTTTGAGAGATTCTATCAGCGACCTAATTGGTAGGGAAAGCTGGCTCAATGACTAGATCAGATGACCGAGTGAATGAGGGCGCTATCCGTTCCCTTTAGCGGGTGGCTTTTCCTGATTGGATTCGCACACTGCGTAGGTGATCGCGTAAGGATTGTCCACTTTTTTTGAAGCTTTCCTCAGCTCAAGGCCAATCACCTTGCCATCTTCGTCGTAGTCTAAAATCAACCCTGGTGCAATTTGAGTCGTTTCCTCAACCAAGTCTTGGTTAAAGGAAATCTGGAGGATGTCCTTTTCTGGGTCATAAATTATTTTCATGGAGCGCTTTTGCTTGGTTTATCAGGGATTGAGCAGGCTTAGCTATGGGGATCATAAGGATCATTTGGATAGCGTTACTGCATCGCTTGTAACAGAAATTGTGTGTTTAAGCCGACGTTAGATCCTCCCAGAGATTTGCTGCCGCGCTGGAAGACCGTATTGTTCGTTGCAGAAATCAACTGGGCTGGTGCGATACGTTATTAGGAAGTTAAGCGATCGCAGGCGAGGGTCTGTGTGGAAGCTGACAGCAGGACTAAGTGGTTGAAGCTGTATGGTTGAATAAGGGCCGATACCATTTAAGATCCGCCTGTAACCTTGATTAACCTCTGACTTCTATGCTTAATTCTGAAGGGGGATCGCCCGAGCGCACCGCTGCGCCAATGCGATCATTGCAGCATTCGACGGTTCGCCCCATCGGGGTCTATGTCTTATCGGGACTAGCGATTGATGCGGCTGGCGGCAATCGGCTGCTGGCGGTTGATACGATTCGGGGTTATCTAGTAGAGATTGATCCCTACACTGGCAATACTACTATTCTCAATCCGCATACCGTTACCGACTGGATTGGGGCGACTGGTCTAGCCATATGGCAAGACACCGTTTGGTTTACGCAGGGAGAGTCTGTTTTTTACAGCAGTCTCGAAACTCTGACTCCGACTCTTTTTACTGAGCTTTCTTATCCGGCAAACGGAGTCGCTGTGTGGGACTCGAAGGTGTATGTGACCTGCCAAAAGTCGGGTTATATTCACATTTTTGATCGTGACAGCGGCGATCGCGCAGGAAAAATTCGCCAGCCTGGGATTGGCCTGGAGAATATCATGGCGACTGAAGATGCACTGTGGGTGTGCGATCGCGATGAGCAAACCGTCTACTGCCTGGATCGCGCCACGGGCAAGCTCCGCTATAGCGCCCTCACCCCCTTCGGTTCGCCCACTGGCATTACTTTT
This sequence comes from Phormidesmidales cyanobacterium, assembly GCA_038315915.1. Classification (GTDB taxonomy): domain Bacteria; phylum Cyanobacteriota; class Cyanobacteriia; order Phormidesmidales; family Phormidesmidaceae; genus Phormidesmis. Next base: position 11,802 of record JBBQAC010000070.1, on the reverse strand, counting down.
TACCCGCAGGCAAACGGGGCCGAACCGATTTTCTATGTCGCCTATGCCGATGAAGAACCTTACATTCGTGACGATCCAAATGCGGAGTCGCCCTATCAGTTGACTTTTCGCGATCGCACTTTTCTCCACCCGCTACACACCCACTACGACGCCGAAAATCGCTACACACTTTCCAACGGCTACCTGATCGAACTGGCCTACGTAGAAGAACTCCTGCCGCTCGAAGACGTGCCCACGCTCAACAATATTGAGTGGCGCATTGCCCTGCCTGCTGACACCGCTCGCCAGCGCGTCCGCAAGGTCGAACCCATCGGCCATCCCTTCACCGAAGAAATTCAGGAGGGCCAGCGAGTCGCTGTATACAAGTTTGATCAGCTCACACCCCATCAGGCGGGACTGGTCGGCTGGAAGGCGACGGTCGAGATGTACAGTATTAAGTACACGATCACGCCTGAAGAGGTTGAAGAAGTGCCGCCGCTCTCCGAAGAATTTCAGCAGCGCTACCTAGTGGATGACGACGACCTGGCGATGGACAGCGAAATCATTCAGCGAGCCGCCAAAGAGGCCGTCGGTACGGAGACGAATATCTTGCGAAAGGCGCTGAGAATTCGCAACTACGTTTACGACCGTCTGTCCTACGGCATTCAGCCCAAAATCGATACGCCGGATGTTGCCCTTGAGCGAGGAATTGGCTCCTGTGGTGAATACGTGGGCATATTACTCGCCCTATTCCGGCTGAACGGCATTGCCTGTCGTACCATTGGCCGCTATAAGTGCCCCAAAAAATCTGAGCTGCGCAACCTGCCCCTAGAACCAGACTTCAACCATGTCTGGTTAGAATTTTACATTCCTGGGATCGGCTGGTTACCGATGGAATCCAACGTGGATGATGTGATTGATCGGGGGCCATATCCTACTCGCTTTTTTATGGGCCTGGCCTGGTACCACACTGAGCTGGGCAAGGGCATCCCCTTCGGAAGGCTCAAAGCCGACAATAAGCCCGAGAAATTCCCCCTGGGAAATCTGGCGATCAATCACATTCGCTTTACGATATTAGACGAACTCTCTCCTGGATAGCCCTGACCATGACCCAGCCCTACTCTTTGATCATTCACGGCGGCGCGGGTGCCCTCGAAGACCTGAAGTACGAAGCAGGCGAAGCAGAGTTTAAAAAGACCCTTACAGCGATTCTGGAAGCGGGGCGGCAGCGGCTAGAAAAAGGCGATCCGGCTTTGGACGTGGTGGAATACTGCGTGAACCTGCTCGAAGACAATCCGCTTTACAACGCTGGCAAGGGATCTGTGCTCAACGAAAACGGCCAGGTCGAAATGGATGCTGCCCTGATGAACGGCAGCGACCTGAAAGCCGGAGCCGTCGCCTGCGTCAAAAATATCAAAAACCCGATTTCATTAGCGCGTCAGGTTCTGGAGCAGGGCGACCACGTGATGCTATCAGGCGTAGGCGCGCTGGAATTTGCTAAGTATCGTCAGATCGAAGTGTGCCCAGATGAGTACTTCGTCACCGAAGCTCGGATTAAGCAGCTCAAGGAAGCTCAAGCCGCCGGACGCATGACGCTAGATCACGAGCGGATTAAACCTGCGCAAAAGCTAGGCACCGTGGGCGCTGTTGCCCGAGATATTCACGGCAACCTAGCCGCCGCCACTTCGACGGGCGGACTGGTGAACAAGCGCTGGGGACGAGTCGGCGATACGCCGGTAATCGGGGCAGGCGTATTTGCCGACAATGAAACCTGCGCAGTTTCAGCGACGGGCTATGGCGAGCAGTTTTTGCGAACGGTGCTTTCAAAAATGGTCTCTGACTTTGTGTACTTTAAGGGCATGGATGCGGCAGCGGCGGCTGAGGCCGGTATTGCGTATCTTGTTGCAAAAGTGCAGGGAGAAGGCGGCGTGATTGTAATCGACAAAGACGGGCGTTGCGCTGCTGCTCAATCCACCTCAGGACTTATTCACGGCTGGATTGAAGCGGGTGGCGAGGTGAATTGCAAGCTGGGTTGAATACTTCATCACTTGCAAATCATTGTGGAGTGAGTTATTTCTACGGTTCAGGCTCGCCAACTGTACGCTGGGCAGCATTCCGAATATGCAAAATTCGCACAGTTGGTACAGGCTGATCGTCTAGCACTGTGAAGATGATGCGATATTTTGACTTTTCTTTTCCGTAGAGAAGCTGTCGTATTTCTTGACTAAAAAATATGTTTTCGCGAGCGATCGCACAGCGACGAGGCATTTCTCTGAGAGAGGCGATCGCTTCGATAAGTCCCTGATACCATTCTTGAGCGCGTTCTGGCTCAGTGAACTGAGAAAAACTCAGAAAGGCCCTATCCGCTTCGGTTTTAGCGGTACTGGAAAGTTCGACGCGGTAGGTCATGCTTGCAGAGAAAGACCATGCTTTTGATTTTGGTCTGCAATGAATTCCTCAAAGCTGCAAAATCGGCCTTGCTCAAAATCGTTGAGACCCGCTTGAATACCTTCTAGCGCTTCAAAAAAGTCCTGCTCGTCAAAGCTCAGTCCAAACGCTAAAAGGGCCAAGGCAATACTAGAGACATCCTGACCGGTACGCTCAGCGCGTTGGTGCAGCAATGCTTCAATTTCAGGCGGTAGGGTCAGGGTCAAAGTCATGGAAAATTCGCTCACCTTTGAACCCATTATAAGGAGGAAACATTGCGGAAGCGCGTGAGCTTCAGTCGTTCAGGTTTGTTTTTTGAGCGCCGAAGCCTCTAATCTTCACTTGGCTCACTCCTGTTGCCATTAAGATACAGACGGCCCCGATTGCGCCATGGAGGCTCAAGCCTTCGCCCAATAGTAAGATTGAGAAAATCGTGGCGAAAACAGGTTCCAGCGTGTAGAGCAATGCTGCTTCATGAGCAGGCACCCATCGTTGCCCCATGGCTTGCCCCCAGAGCGGGCCGATGGTGACTACGAGTCCTAGATACAGTAGGGCAGGAAAGCGATCGCCCACCCCAATCCCCTGCTGAAGCACTTCTGGCAAGGCCCAAATTCCCCCAAGCAGCATGACAACCCAGACTTGTGTGGCAGCGAGCGGCAAGGACGCATGACGAGGCGCGATCGCCTCCAGCAGCACAATATAGACTGCAATACCAACGGCTGAAACCACCGTCAGCACGTCACCTAAGCTCAGTCCGCCCCCGTCCCACGACATGACGCTCATGCCCAGTACTGCCAAGCCCGCAGCCAGGAGGATTCGTCTTGATAACGGTCTGCCCATAAAGGCACCTAAAAGCGGCACCCCAATAACATTGAGGCCGACGATGAACGCGGATCGGCTAGCAGAGATGGTTTCTAAGCCAGTCAGCGCAAACATCGTTTCCACAAATAAAATAGACCCCAACAAGGCACCATCCCGTAGCAGCGGGCGGCTCATGTTTCGTAGCCAGGGTAGGAGCGCGATCGCCGCAATGCTATACCGAACGGCAATCAGCACAGCCGGATGAACGCTGCTAAGGGTGTCTTTTAAAACGGGGAAAGAGGTTCCCCAAATGATAGTCACGAGCAGGAGCACGGCGGTTCCTTTTCGGTGGGTCGTCGCAGAAATAGCCGTCATCGGAGTTAGCCGTTACGTCATGATGGCTCACTGTACGCGGCGAGGGGCTGACTGACAAAGCAGTAGGCTGAACGTTTCCATCGATTAATTCGATAGCAAGATCGCTTTCTTTGCTCACAGGGTTTGCGACAATTCAAACAGTCTTAAAAGGCCCGCTTAAAAGCGTGATCGAGGATGACCCTATGGGGCTGAGTTTCCCGAACTATCCAAAGCTGTCGTATTTACATGCGCTGATTGCGATCGCCGATTCTGGCAGCTTTAGCGAAGCGGCCCTGCGGCTTCAGCTTTCTCAGTCTTCGGTGAGCTATGCGATCGCTGCCCTCGAAGAGGAGCTAGGCGTGGTACTGCTTTCACGCAGCCGTAAGGGTGCGTATCTCACGCCAGTGGGAGAACAGATTGTCGACCGCGCCCGCCGGATTAACTATCTGCTGGAAGATGTTGTAAAGCAGGCTAACTTAGCGAAGGGATTAGAGGGAGGCTATGTCCGCATTTCTTCTTTTCGCAGCGCGGCGTCTCATTTGCTGCCGGAGGTGATTGCCGAATTTTGTCGGCGCTATCCGGCGATCGCCATTCGCATTGCCGAGTACGATGACTGCCCTGAGGCTGAAACAGATTTACGCCAGGGCCGGGTCGATTTGGCGATCACTTACCTGCCACCAGGTGATGATTTTGAAACCTGGGACTTGGTGGAGGATGACTTTGTGGTGCTGTTTCCGCCTGACTTTCAGCCTCAGGGCGACGCCATTTCTTGGACTGACCTGACCGCTTATCCTCTGGTCATGGCTCCTGAAGGCGACCTGTGTGACGCGCTAGTGTATGAGCATTGCGCCCAGTATGGCATCACGCTGACGCCCAAATATCACGTCCGCTCTGATGCCACCATTGTCAGCATGGTATCGAAGGGCCTCGGGGCAACGATCAGTCCTCGGTTGGCCGTAGAACCCACGCCGGAGGGTCTTCACGTCTATGCCTTGCCGGTGCCTTTAATTCGCAATATTCGCGTCGCGATTTTAAAGGAATCGCTGCTGACGCCCGCCGGATTTGCCCTCTTAGATTTGCTCAAAGAGATGTGCGCTCAGCCCTTGGGCACTCCTGCATTGTGAGGAAACTACTCTTTGGTGAAGCTGATGCAAATGACGTATCAAGTTTGTTATAGCTCTGTAATTCTTCTCAGTGCGGTTCCAGCGGTGGGTGTCAGTATGGGGTAGACAACGCTGATTCTACAGGCTATGGCTTCTTCAACGTCTGGTACCGCTCGGTTTCGTTCTGCTACTGATTTTCCCAAAAGCATTCAGGAGATGGAGCGACCGCAAGGAGAATCGCTCTATCAAGAAATGCGAGACTGCCTGATATTTACCAATCGCAGCCGCGCTCAGCTCACTCGCCGCAATAGCGAGCACAAGGACAAGACGCTCGCACTGAGAGAGAAGATCAGTCATTTTCGGAGCCTGATCGACCAGTTGCAAAATCAGAAGCAGGCGCAGCTTCAGCAAAAGGAAAGCATCATCAATCAGCTTGCGGCAGAAATGGCAGAGATGCACTCGCAGATGGGCCTGCTCTCTGAAGCGTTTGACGCGGTGGGCGATCCTGAAAGCGAAATGCAGCGGCACTGGGGACAAATTTCATTCCCTCAGCGCTTCCTGCGGCTGATCAAAGCGGTCAAGGCTCTGATGCAGTGGTGGCACAGTCAAGATGACGATCCTGACTCACTAGAGGGCGGGTCTCCTGTGGTTTTGCTCGATTCTGAGGACGATGATGACGGGCAAGATCGGCGCGATCGCCCCCAGCTATACTCAGACCAAGCCTCCATCAACCGCTCCCTGATAGACAAGTAAGGCAATCATGGGTAAGCAAAAGTTAGACCGGCTGCTCGCACAGCTCAAAGATAACCAGACTCAGGATATTCAGAACGCGGCAGCGATTTTCACGGTAGCTCAAGGTGCTGTCAATCAGCTAGCGCAACAAGAACAGCAGAATGACGCCGCGCCGCCCAAGGCACTTGCAGACGCGCCGCCTCAGCTCACTAAATCCGACTTACTCAGTCGCTATGGCAGCTACAACGCCTGCCGTACAGCCGCCAAGCAGCTAGGCATCACCTTCAGCAAAAACCCCCGATGGCCACAGCTCGTCGCCGCCTTCCGCTACCTGCCCGCCTGTCAAAGCTGCGTTAACACTTACGTACAGCGTCACCCCCACTCAGATATTCAGGGCATTAAGATCACCCTGACACTGGGCTCGACTAACCGATAAAGGTTGTAAAGTAGGGCAAAAGCGCAAAAGCACGCATCAGATGGTTCAACTGCTGGCCGTAACCGATTTCTTAACCAGCCTCGCTGAGGTTGAGAAGGTTTATGGAATTGCGGCGAGCCAGAATCCTGACTTTTTCCCGGAATGGACAACCCAGGTTGCTGATTTGGCTGAAGCTGAGCAGGCACGGTTAAACACCATCAAGCGTCGCTATCTGTACCACCGCCAATACGGACATTTATTAGAAAACGCCGTTAACTTTCTCGTTATCTCCCCTCTGTTAGAGCTAGCAGGACTCTACGATCCGCCTTTCTTACTCAGGTCAGAAGTGCCCGTCAGATTTGAACTGGCAGATGAACAAAAGATCTATCAGGGTCGCATTGATGCGCTAGTCATACAGGAAAATCTTTGGGTAGTGCTAGTAGAGGCGAAACGAACTTCCTTTAATATGACAACAGCTTTGCCGCAGGCACTGGCGTATTTAGCCTCTAGCCCGCAGGAGAGCCCAAAATTTGCGCTGGTTAGCAATGGTGAATACTCTCTGTTCGTCAAGCTGTACCAAAAAGAATATGCTTTCTCAGATGACTTCTCTTTGAACAGAACCCGCAACGAGCTTTGGGATATTTTGCGCATTCTGAACCGCCTCAAACACGAGGCATAGAAACCGTTGCCAGACAGCGCTAATGCAGAGTAATAACCTACATTTTGAGCTACTTACTGAAACCCATGCCGATGACCTCTTTTCTATTTTGGTCACGCCCGCTGTCCTCGCTTTTATCGATCCAAATGGAAACCCGCCGACCATAGAGGAATTAAGAGCAGAGTACGCCATCCGTTCTCACGGCCCGGTGACTTTGACAATGCCTACCGAGCGATGGTTCAACATGGCAATACGGTTAAAAAATCCTCCCTCTCCAGTTATTGGTCGACTTGAGGCGACAGGATATGGAGCCTGGGGCGAGGTAGCGTACTTATTAGGCGAAGCTTGGTGGGGAAAGGGGTTGGCATTCGAGGCGATGCTCTGGTGGCACGACTACCTTGCTACTGTGACACCAGGAACCGAATGGTGGGCTACGGTACATCCAATGAATCAAAGGAGCATTCGCCTCTTGAAACGTCTTGGGTACAGGAAAGTGGACTCGAATCAGAGGCCGAAGCTTCAGTCATATGATTTGGGAGATTACTGTTTTGTCCGCTCTACACAGATGAAGGAGACTAGCGCTTAACAATCTCTCTTGCCTCGCGAGACGCTATGCTGTTGAGTGAAAAATCGACGACTATCGGCAGATGATCGGAGCCTGTGTCGGCTCCAACGTGCATACTGGCTACTGTTAGTTCGGGGCTGGCTAGACAGTGGTCAATGGGAATCTGTATAAGCTTGAGGAGCGCTGTTCGATTACTTAAGAATCTAAAAACGGGGCGCTGGGGCCAAGTGGGTAAAATGCCGATGCCTTTTCGAGTATTTCTCAGACCGCTTTGCTGAATGAAGGTGCGGTAGTAGGGTGACCACAGGGTGATGTTGAGATCGCCCAGCAGCAGGACGGGGTCGCTTTGGGTCTGGACATATTCGCTGACGGTTGAGAGGAGACGGTTGCGATCGCGAAAATACTCCCCCTCAAAAGGCGGCAGTGGATGGATAGCCACCAGCGAAATCGGCTGCCCTGCAACCTGAATTTGGGCTGTCAGATTGATAGATTCAGTGCCAAATTTCTTGGGCTGAAGATCGATCAGCGGCACTTTGCTGTAAAGCACCATGCCTAACTTGGCAGCGACTTTTTGCTGAGACGAGTAGGGTAGCGCATCCTTTAAAGACGTTAGCCCGCCTGCCATCTCCTCGTTGACCTCCATGAATAAAGCGAGATCGGGCTGCTCTGCCTCTACCCATGCCAGCACCCGCTCCACATCGCTATTGCGCCGGTTGAGATTGGCGCTCAGCACCCGGTAGTTGGCGGTATCGGCGCGATCGCTCAGCGGCAAATACCACGGGATGACCTGAGCTGACAGCACCGCGCTGCAAAACAGGATCAGCAACGCTGAACGCAGTCGCCGCAGGCACAGCGCAATCATGGCTAGCACAAGCGTCACCGCAAAGTACTGCACCTGAAAGTGAGACATCAGCTCAGCATAAATCGGCCAGCCATAGCGACTGGTCAGCATTCCCAGGGCCGTAACCCCGATGGCTAGCAGCGCGCAAATAGCCGCAGCAAGATTTGAGAAGCGTTTCATTCAAGCGCGCCGGTAGCAGCAAGTCCCTTGAGTGTACGCCTATCCCATCAGAATCACTGTGTCGATAACGTGGATGATACCGTTGTCTGCTTCGATGTCAGCTGCGATCGCCGTTGCATTCTTCACCTCAAAGTTCTCTCCCACCCGAATTGGAATCGGCGATCCTTCCAACGAAGTCACCGTGCCCTTTGCCGCCAACTCAGCTTTGCTCAAAGCTCCAGAAACGACGTGAAACTTTAAGATCCGGGCGAGCTGAGGTGGATTATCAACCAGGGTTTGTACAGTTCCGGGCGGCAGCTTGGCAAAGGCATCATCATGTGGCGCAAAGACGGTGAAAGGGCCACCGGTTGCTAACACCTCTACTAATCCCGCAGCCTGAACCGCTGCTACTAGCGTAGAGAATCCTTCGTTTTCGACAGCAATATCGACAATGCTAGGCATAACAACTTCTCCTAATAGCAGAAAATTAACGATAGTCTTGGCTCTGAACGTCACGCAGTCTCGCTTCGGGCCGCTTAAAGCGATCAATCTGCTGTTCAAAGAACGCACGGTTAGCCTTCAGATGCTCAGGATTAGTGTCATCTAACGGATACAGCAAAGCGGTGCGCAGCGCTTGAATCACCGCTGAAGTCACGTTGTACATAGAGCGCTGAAACGTGATACCAAGCTGAATCAGGATATCGTCTTCGCCGCGCCTGTGCTTCTGATACTCTTCGACCAGATAGTCGGGCAAGAAGTGCAGCATGTCCTGCATCAGCAGCGTCGGCGGAATCCCGGCGCTGCCGACCGGAAACACATCGGCGTAGAGAATGCCGTAATGAAAGTCTTTTTGGTCAGCCGGAACCTGTCCTGCTTGGGCGTTGTAAGACTTTGTTCCTCGGAAAGGAGCCGTCCGGTAAAACACGGCTTCTACATAGGGCAGAGCCGCTTCGTAGAGCCAGGTAAAGGCTTGAGACTTGGGGATAATCTCGTAGCATTCACCGTCGATATAGACATGGTGATAAATTGGGCGACCCGCTACGGCGAAAATGCCATTGACTAAAAACTCCATCGCTTCGGGAACGGTCGTCATTTTGCCTTCATCATAAAGATCGCTCATCTCGAAGAAAACAGGAGCCATCACCTCCCAGAACAACCCAAGGTTGGCATAGTAAGATAGCTTTTTCACCTGCTCCAAAAACATCTCAGGGAAGAGCTTGTAAAGGCCCAGCATCGCCGGATTGCCTTTGAAATAGGCACGGATGGCGCGATCGCTATTCTCCTTGTACTCGTCACTATCCAGGTACTCATTAAACCGAGGATTAATATCTTCGTGCCACAGCATCGCTTCCATGCAGGCTTCGGCAAACTCCATATTCACCCGGTCATGCCAGAGATGATGGAACAGCTTCGGCAGCTTGCGCTTCATCTCGCCCTTTTCCATAAAGGCTCTCAGCTCCGGGTGCGCGTCCGCTTCGCCGCGCCAGATCCGCAGGTCGGCGCTGTCACCTGCGTAGGCATTGGGCCGGTCGAGATACTTGTCAGAAATGAGGTATTTGAAGGCGGGCAGCGGGTTGAGAAAAACGCGCTCGGCGATGTAGAGCAGGTCTCGCCAGTAAAAGTCCATCGGCACGGCGTAGGCTTTGTAAATGCCGATGATCTGCTTGAGGTTATCGGGCGTGTCGGGCAGCATGGAGCCGCCTGCTTCCAGACGGTGAATCACCTCGGCAAATTCGTGCGTGGAAGGGGGTAGGGTGGATGTCACGGTTGCGGTAGTCATGGCAGGGTTGGAGAGGAAAGAGTGGTTGCAGGCTGAATGGCAATTTGGATTTGTTGGACTTGTTGAGCGGCAGGCACCGCTGCAATCAGCGATTTTGAAGTGGCGGCGCTCCAGTGAACGAGCCAGTTAGGCTGAAGGCCGAGCACGACTACCAGCGTGGCGAGTACCAGGGCCGGAACCTGCTCAGTCAAGCTGACTTTGCCGTAATCAGCTTTTTGATTGTCGAGGCGACCAAAGCAGGTGCGGTTGATCAAGATCACGAAGTAAACGGCGGTCAGGCCAGTGCCGACGACACAGAGCAGCGTTTGCACCGGGAAGGTACTATAGCTGCCCTGGAAGACCAGAAATTCGGTAATAAAGCCCACTAATCCAGGAATGCCTGCACTCGCCATGCCGCTGAGCACTAGCAGCGCACTCACGACCGGCAGGCCGCGCAGCGGATTCATCAGGCCATTGAGCTGATCGAGCTGTCGGGTGCCCACTTTGGCTTCGACCACGCCGACGAGATGGAACAGCAGCGCCAGGATCAGCCCGTGGGAGACCATTTGAGAAATGGCCCCGACCATGCTGAGTTCGGTAAAGGCCGCGCCGCCCAGCATGACGTAGCCCATGTGACCGATGGAGCTGTAGGCCACCATGCGCTTGATGTCTTTTTGAGCGATCGCCGTCACCGACCCATACAGCACACTCACCGCCGCCCACACTGCCAGAAAAGGCGAGAGCAGCGCCCAGGCATCGGGAAACAGCCCTAAACCGAAGCGGAAAATACCGTAGGTGCCCAGCTTTGCCAGGACGCCGCCGAGCATAATTGCCACCGAGGGAGAAGCCGCCACGTAAGTATCCGGTAGCCAAGTATGGAAGGGCACCAGCGGAATTTTGATGCCAAAGCCGACTAGCAGCAGACTTAGCAAAATGACCTGGGTAGATTGAGATAGCTCAATTTGGGACATCTGCTCGTAGGAGAAGTCAGTCGCCCCGCCCAGCCATGCTGCCCCCAGAAACCCTGCCAGGATAAAGGCACCAGCGGCTGCGGTGTACAGCAAAAACTTGGTCGCCGCGTAGTCGCGCTTATCGCCGCCCCAAATCGCAATCAGGAAGTAAAGCGGCACCAGCTCAATTTCAAACAACAGGAAGAACAACAACAGATTTTGCGCCAGAAAAGCACCGGCCACACCGCCGCTGACCAGCAGGATCAGGGCGTAGAAGAAGCGCGATCGCTCCATACTCACCACGCTGCTGTACAGCGCAATCCAGGTAAGCAGGCTATTGAGCGCGATCATCATCAGCGACAGCCCGTCGACAGCCAGGTTGTAGTTCAGTCCCAGCATCGGGAGCCAGGGCAAAAACTCACGCATTTGAAAATCGGGATTGGTGATATCAAACTGGGTGAATATCCCTACTGTCCAAAGTAATGTGACGCTGGCAACAGCCAGAGCCGAGACCCGAGACTGGCTGGCAGTGAGCTTAAAAGGGAGAAAGGCAATGAGCAAACTGCCCAGCAGTGGCAACCAAATGAGAGTGCTTAGCATGGTTTTATCAGGGACTGAATGAGTTAAATAGTTACGTAGTTCCAGGTGAGGTAAAGGCTAATTGCCGCAACAAAGAACGCAATGGTCAGGGCGTATAGCTGTAGCTTGCCGGTATTGACGTACTTCAGCGCCTCACCGCTAAACAGCGAGGAGATGCCGACAAGGTTCACCAGGCCATCTACCACGTAGCGATCTAGCCAGTCTGTGAGCTGAGAGAGTAAGTCGACAGCCGCGATCGCCGTAAACGCATACACCTTAGTCGTATAAAAGTCGTAAGCGAATAGTCGGTTGAGCACAGGCGGCAACAGCTTGGCAGGTTTCTCAACCCGCCGAAAAATATAGAAGGCACTGCCCACCGCGATCCCCGCCACGCTGGATAAAAACAGCGTCCAGCCCAGCGGCCAATGAAGCTGTAGCGAGCTTGGGAACAACGACAGCTCTCTGATCACCAGCGGCATA
>JBBQAC010000077.1:0-16157 GCA_038315915.1 Phormidesmidales cyanobacterium | reverse complement strand
CTAAAAACAGAACTCGTCGTTCCCAGTGATTTAAGGTTTTTGGCCGTGGTGGAGCACTGGATGCTGGAATCTCTACAGCTAGAGATCGCTCAAGATATTGACTGGCAAGCGGTGGAAAAGCGGCTGCGGCTGGTTGTCGTGGAAGTGTATTCTAATATTGTTCGCCACGCTCATCACGAAAAGCCTGAACTGCCTGTGCTGATTCGGATTGAGCTTGATAAAAACAACCTTTGCGTGGAAATATGGGATCACGGCGTAGGATTTAAACTGGACGAGTACGCGGCTCCCGATCCTAAGGATTTTCAGGAAGGGGGCTATGGCTGGCTGATTTTGCACCGGATTATGGATCGGGTAGAGTATCGGTTGCAAGTGGGAGGCAATCGCAACTGCCTGAAGCTAGAAAAAGATCTGGCTCTGGCTTTTGACTAAGCCGCTGCTTAGCTGATGGGGGCACTGCCGTACTGAGCAGCCGCTTCCCCTACTTGCCAGGCCCAGAGCTGGTCGCCCCAAGAAAAGTGCCACCATTCGTTAGGATGCTGACAGAATCCTGCGATGTTCATGGCTGTTGCTAATAGCTGACGGTGCTGATGATAGCGCTGGGCGTTGGGGTCGGCGCTATCCCTAGCAAAGTGCTCAGGATAGGAGCGGGCGGATATTTCGTCGATGGGTGAGCCCATGTCAACGGGTTCTCCAGCCGTGTTGACCAGGGTGAGATCGACGGCTGCGCCGGTACTATGAGGGGGCGGCGTGGCAGGATCGGGACTGGGAATAGCCCAAAATTTTAGGACTTGTTCCTGGAGATGCGATCGCGTCTCTTCCTCCAGTTCATTAGGATTGAGCCCTTCCGCTCGAGCGAGCTGCACGAAGGTATAGTCGACCATGAACTGCTGTACAGGAATCGGACGATAGGCGTCAAAAATTTGCAGTCGCCAGTTAGGCCGCTGCGTTTGCAGGTAAGCTTGAGCCTTGCTGAGCTTTTGCAAGACGCGCTGACGTAAAAAATAGGGCGAAAAGTTGCCATAGGGTGCGCCCAATACCGCGTAGGGATGAGGCGTCACCACCGCAAAGCGAGCCAGCGGAATAGGCACTAGGGCTTCACCACATTCTTTAATCGGAATAGCTTGGTAAGGTTTCACACTGCTCAAGCTGCGACTGGCTGGCTCTGGCGCACGTAGCTGACAAAGTTGCTGAGAATTTGCAGGCCAGCAGTGGAAGACTTTTCGGGGTGAAACTGAACGGCCATGAGGTTGCCTTCGGAAACGGCGGCGGTGACGGTCTGGCTCCCGTGGGTGACGGTGGCGGCGTTGATCGCAGGGTCTGTCGGTGCGGCGTAAAAGGAGTGCACAAAGTACACCCAGGACTCAGCCGGAATATTTTGCCAGATCGGGCAGTCGGGCTGCGTGAGGGTGAGCTGGTTCCAGCCCATGTGAGGGATGGTAAGGTTCGGCTCGCGCTGAAAGCGGCGAATGGTGCCTGAAAAAATGCCCAGGCCCGGTTCTGTGCCTTCTTCACTGCCTTCAAAAAGTACTTGCAGGCCCACGCAAATGCCGAGGAAAGGTTTGCCGCTGCGGGCAATACGGCGGATAGGCTCGATCAGGTGGCGCGATCGCAAGTGCTGCATAGCCGGGTCAAAGGCACCCACGCCGGGAAGCACGACACCGTCGGCGCGTTCGATATCGGCAACAGAATCGGTGACGAGGGTGGTTGCTCCGGCGGCTTCTAGCCCCTTGCAGGCAGAGTGCAGGTTGCCCATATCGTAGTCAATGACAGCGATGGTAGTCACAGCGATGAGTTAACCTCTAGCGGGATGGACAAGACTCAATTTTCTTTCCTCAGCCAGATTATATCTGCATACTCGCGATGAAAACAGGCCCGGTTTTGATCACATCGTTTCTGCCTTGGCGGGCTCACCAGCAGTCCAACTCATCTGACGATCTGGTGACTGAATTACACGCCCTGGGAAAGCTACCTGCCGATGCGCATCTGCTGCGACAGGTGCCGGTTAGCTTTCAGCTAGCGCCGACTCAGGTAATCGGCGAAATTCAGCGGCTGCGCCCTCGACTGGTAATTTGCTGTGGAATGGCTGAAAGCCGCTCCTGCCTGTCTTTAGAGCGGCAGGCCAAAGCTGCGGGTCAAACGCTCAGAACTTCAATAGATTTGTCATCGCTCATGACAGAAACCACGCTGACAGAGATTAGCGACGATGCCGGTAGTTTCGTTTGCAACCATCTCTACTACAGCGTTTTGGACTTTGTCGACAAGGCTGATTGGGACATGGTGGCTGTGTTTGTGCATGTGCCAGTTTTGACCTCGGAAAATAGGTTGGGCATCTTGAATGATTTTGAGGCGATCGCCCATAAATTAACCCGTTGCCTTGATCAAGAAAGCGCCTGAATTGCGAAGGGGTGTTGCAAAACCAGCCTTTAGGACATTCTTTCGTAGAAAATAGGCAGGGATCATCCTAACCCTCATTCGGAAAGCAATCTATGCTCGTCTGGCTAAGTACGCTCTCACTGCTCTCAGCGACGTTTCTAAACGCATCTCCGGTACTGGCTCAAGCGACAGGAGAGACACCGCCGCCGGTAGAGCGAGTCAGTCCGCAGCCGCTCAGACCGTTGCCAGGGCAGTTAGACACTACGCCAGTTTTTAATAGCAACAGTCCTGAGCTAGTGGGTGAGACCGGTATTTTGCTCTCGACTTTCTCGCCTGAAGGGATGGCGGTACCGGCGGCGCATCTCGATGTTCCCTTTCAAGGACGGTTCGATGTATTTGCCCATCACGTTTACAAAGTGGTAGAGCCTGAGCCGTTGGACAGCCTGTACTTAGGCATACTCATGCGCAATCCGAGTGACATACCGGTGACCGTAAGGGTGCTAGCCGGGGCGAGCTATTTAAGTCAGCCGGATGCGCCTTTTGTGCCACTCCCTGACTTTGTCCCGTTTAGCCCGCTAAATCCAGTGTTTGCGGGGCCGGGAAGTCGGGTCATGGGTGACATTTTGCAGAATCACCGTCAGGATATTTTCCCGGCGGTAATTGAGATTCTGCCGGGGGAAAGCCAGATGCTGTTAAATCAGCCAATTCCAGTACGCGAACTCGATCCGCCAATCAATGGGCGATCCACGCTGGTGCAGTTGGAGAGTGATGGGCCGGTGTATGTGGCGAGTTTGGCACAGCGGGTGGCGCTCGATAGTGCTGGCAGTGAAGTGCCGCCGAGTCTGGAATCGTGGCAGCAGCTTTTACAGGAGAGTGGATTGGCGGGGCCGCGCGATCGCACTCCCACACCCCTACCGCCTGCGCCCGACACCCAGCTTATCTATGGCAGGGTAGCCGGGGTTTCGGTAGGCTCACAATGGCAAACGGCGCTGACAGATACAGTGGGTGGAATCACGGCCACTCAGTTGACTATCCCAGCGGCGGGTGAAGCGTTCTCCTACGGGCTGAGCCTGCTAGTGGGCGGAACCATGGGCACTAATCAGGTACAGAGCGCGCCGATGCTGGTGCGCTATCCCGATACGGCCTATCAGTCCCATGGCAACTATGGGGTGCGCTACAGCCTGACCTTACCGCTGTTCAATCCGACAGATACGCCGCAAACGGTAACGGTGTCGTTGCAAACGCCGATTAAAGAAGACAGTCTGAGTCAGGGAGGCTTGCGCTTTCTGGAGCCGCCTGCGCCACAGACGTTTTTTCGGGGGCCGGTGCAGGTGCGCTATCAGAGCGATCGCGGCTTCCCGGTCATCCGCAATATCCATCTGGTGCAGCGACGCGGCCAAATGGGAGAGGCATTGGCGACCGTAACGCTAGAACCTCAGTCAGAGCGAATGGTCAGTGTAGATCTGCTGTATCCACCTGATTCGACGCCGCCTCAGGTGCTGACTGTAGAAACGGCGCTTTAAATCAGCTCGAACTCATCGAACTTGACAATGGCAGAGGCCGGATCGCGGGTATCGAAGTAGTAGCTGCTGACGGTACCTTTGCCCGTATCGAAAATGGTGAAGCTGGTGATATCGTTGCTGGCGATGTAGGGCATGGGCTGGCCGTCGTCGCCTGTGAGGGGCACGAGGGTGGGCATGACGGGGGCGAGGCTATTGGGGTCGCCAGTAGCACTGTAAACTTCCTGAAAGCGCTTCAGATCGCCAGCGGCAGTCACGGCGGCGAGGGTGGGTACCTCACGCGGGTTGTCGGCGAGGTGTGCGCCGTAGCTGTTGCCGACATTGGAAGTTTCTAAAAAGTGCAGACTACCATCCGGGCTGTCAAATCGGTTCCACAGGTGAGAGTGGCCGTAAAAGACAAGCTGCACGTTGGCGGACTGGAGCAGCGGCATCAGGTCGCGAATGATGTAGTCGTTTTCTTTGGGATATTCGTACTGAACCGATTGCAGGATGCCCTCTGCGGTGTGGTTTTCGATGGCGACCGGGTCAGTGAAGGCGGGGACGATGTTGCCGCCGAGGGTATGTGGCGGGTGATGTAACATAACGACTTTGTACTTGGCTGCTTTAAAGGCGTCGCTGAAGAGTTCTCGCTGGAGCCACTCGTACTGCGGACTGCCTTTGCGAATGTCGGCAAAAATGTGGTTGCCGTAACCCCAAGCCTCGGGATTGTTCAAGTCGGCCTGTTTCTCGCGGTAGCGACCTTTGGTATTGGGTTTGAGGGAGGGCGATCGCCAGATCTGCGTCACATACAGGCTTACCAGCCGCACATCGCCAAAGGAAACCGCGTAGTATTCGTGGGTTTCGCTACCGTCAGGCAGTTTGGTAGTGGGTAAGGAGAAAATCTCTTCATAGGTGTCAGTGTTGTAGGAATGATTTTTAATCCAGGTTTCGGGGGTGGTGTCTGGATCGGGGTTGGGGTAAAAGCGGTTGACCAGGCTACGGGGCAGGGTATTGGTAAATTGGGCCTTGAGGCTGTCAGTAGCAGATAGTCGGCCCATCACTTCGTGGTTGCCAATAGCGGGAAAGAGCGGGGCGTGCTGAATGAGTTCGCCGCCGCTGTAGCGGGTAGTCACGCCGTTTTTCTCAAGTCGGTGGCGGGCGCGGCCCTGTAAGCCTGGGAAAAAGGCCAACCCTTGGGCGTCGTCAAACCATTCGGAAGCGCGATCACTCACATTGACCAGATCGCCTGCGAAGAAGACCGCATCTACTCGCCCCACCGTTTCTACGACCTTTTGCAAGTTAGCGGGCGTGAGTGGCATGAGCTGATGGTCGGAAGTAAGAAGTATTTTCAGCGGCTGGCCGGTGGGGGGGTTGGCCGCAAGAGTGAAGTTGCGGCTGAGGATGGATTGGCCCGTGGCAGTGCGGCTGGTGACGTGGTAAGGGAGGCGATCGCCTGGCGTGAGTCCGGTGACGGTAGCCGCATGTCGCCAAATTTCGCGGCGGGTAAGGGCATCGTAGGTGCGGCCAGAGACTTTGGAATCGCTGTCTTCGCGGGCACGGCTGAGCAGCGTAGTCGTCGCAGGCGCACTGAGTCCATCGCCGTATTCTACGGTGTGCCCAGTCCCTTCAAATTCGGTGAACCACACGACCTGCACAGAGGAATCGGTGGGCAGTTGCAAAAAGGGGTCGGTCAGCAGCGTAGCTGGCGGGCTTGGATTATTAGCGTGGCTCGGGAGATCTGAGGGCATGGTTAGGAGAGTGATGGCGGCAAGGGCAGCAAGGCCAATCAGCAAAAGCTGCCGGGTCAACTGGGTGGTGAGAAGCATTTTGCCTGGTGAAAAAGCACGCTCTGAGGGTAAGTAGCGGGTTCAACCGTATCAAATTGTGCGGGGCCAGACCACAATAGGTTCGCAGGGGGTATTCTGACCGACATCGTCATTGCCTAGTAGCATGACCTAAGATAAATCGACTGCGGTTCTTCTGACAGTCGCATAAGCGTCCCGGCATTCGCGACTGTTTGCCTCAGGCCGTGACAGGCTGTAAAAATGCCTTACTTTCTGCCGTTTAGCATGCAATGCCCTTAGCCAAGTTCAACCGAAAAAAAATTATTCACTGGCTAAGCCCACTGCTCATTCTTTCGCTGGGGATACACGGACTAGCGCTGCTCGTTCCTATTCCTGAGCCGACCGACCCTGTAGAAGATCCTGAGCCTGAGCTGCTAGAGCCGATTCAAGTGTCTACATTGCCGCCATTGCCCGAGGCTGTCTCCGAGCAACCGTCCGTTACTGAGCCGCCCGATAGTCCTGAGCCTGTCGTGTCTGAACCAGCACGAATTGCCCAGCCCGTCCCGGCTGTCTCTCAGTCAGCTCCGCAAAACATGCCCAGTCCTCAGCCTTCCCCAGATCCGACAGCGCCTGCCCCTACTGAAACGTCTACGCCTAAACCGAGCAAGCCTTCTCCGGCGACGCCGCTGCCCTACAACGCAGCCGGAACCACCCAACGCGAAGCCCAAAGGGCAATCATCGCCTTTGGGGCGACCTATGGAATCGCAAAAAAGGTCAATACGCCGCTTGCGCTCACTTATCCAGCCGGAGGGAGCTGTATCGATCCAGCCTCTTTGGAGGCTTCTATGGCCGTGGCGGTTAATAATGTTGGCGGCGTCATCGACGGAAAAGTTGTCAAAAGCTCCGGTATTGACGATGTTAATCAGTGGATTGAGGACACCCTACTTGCGCTCCAACTGCCTGACTATGTTTTTGCCGATCCGGCGAACGCATCGGGTAAAACGACTGCTGACTGGATCCGTGAAGTTTTCGCTGATCCAGCAGGGGAGCAGCTCGCCCCGGCGGACGCTGACCAAGCGTATCTGATTGATGTGACAGTGACTGTTGAAGATAACAACTGCTAACCCCCACTTACGGGCGGAATGAGCACTAGCTCGTCACCCGGCTGAAGCGGGGTATCAGCTTCGGCAAACTGCAAATTGATGCCAAAGCGGGTGAGATCGCGCCAGGGAGCGAGGGTGGGATATTCGGTGAGGAGGCGATCGCGCACTTCCCCAGCCGTTGTCCCGACCGGCAGCGTCAGCGTCTTTTCAGACAGTCCTAAGGTCTCCTGGTATACAGCAAACAGCTTCAGCGTAATTGTCATGGTCTCTGCCATCAGCCTATTGCCTCCTTTAAAGACGCCTTTAAACTCTCTAACAGCGCCCTCTCCTGATACGGCTTAGAAAAATAAGCCGTCGCCCCCAAGCTCATGGCAAGCTGACGGTGCTTGTCGCCGCTGCGGGAAGTCAGCATCGTCACGGGTACGTTGGCGTAGAGAGGGAGCGATCGCAACTTGGTCAAAAAGCGATAGCCATCCATTCGCGGCATCTCCACATCGCAGATGATGCTATCGACTTCCAGCCCAGCTCCTAGCTTATCAAAAGCTGCCTGCCCGTCTTCCGCCTGCTCCACTTCGTAGCCTACTTTCTCCAGCGTTAACGCCAGCAAGCGACGCACGTTCACCGAGTCATCGATCACTAAGAAGCGGGCATTTTGGCGCACCCCGCGATCTAGAGATGCCTGTAAAGTCAGCGTATCCATTGCGCCGTTGATCACCGGGTTGGAATACAGGGCCGCAGCCGAATGAATTTCCGAACCCTCGCAGTTCATCACCCAGCGGGCCAGGTCGGGTAAGTTAAGTAAGGGTACCACCTTGCCGTCGCCCAAAATCGTACAGTCACTGAAGCCCGGCGGCAGCGCAATTGGGCCTTCTACCCGGCGCACGGCAATCTCCTGCTCACCCCAAGAGCGATCTATCTGTAGCCCCATCCGCTGGTCGCCCATGCGAAAAATCAGAATGCTGGCGCTGTCTATCCGAGGCGCTTCGCTCAGGCTGTTAATCTGCCGGCGACAGTTAAAGGCTAGCCAATTGGAGAGCCGGATTAGGCGCACCGCGTCGCCTCTGAAGTGAAACATCTCGCGGCCCTCACATTGATAGAAGTTAGCCGGTTCTAAAAGGATGACTTCTTCAACGATATCGATCGGGACAGCGACCAGCATCTGGTTGCCTTCAGCCAGCAACACCCGCGCAGTCGAAAGCGTGTAGGGTACCGAAAGGGTAAAGGTGGTGCCCTTGCCCACTTGAGTTTCGACGCTGATGTCGCCACGAATTTGGGTCAGGTTGTTGCGCACGACATCCATGCCGACGCCCCGCCCGGAGAGGGCAGTGACTTCGTCAGAAGTGCTAAAGCCAGGTTCAAAAATCAAAGAGAGTAAATCGGCTTCGCTAGCGGCATTCAGCAGGTCGGGGTCGAGGCCCATGGAACGGGCGTGATTGCGGATCTTTTCGAGGTCAATACCGCTACCGTCATCGCTGACCGTAATAACTGTACGGTTGCTGCGGTTGAAGGCTCGAATCGCAATGGTACCGGTACCGGCCTTTCCTTGCGCCTCTCGCTTTTGTGGAGGCTCAATACCGTGGTCGAAGGCATTGCGCACAATATGCATGAGCGGATCGCTGAGAGCTTCTAAAATATTGCGATCAATGAGAGTGCCTTCGCCTTCTAGCTGTAGCGCTACCGATTTATTGTGCGTGAGTGCTAGCTCCCGCAGCGCCCGAGGAAACCGGTTGGTAACATCCGCAAGTGGGCGCAGGCGCAAATGGTTGAGATTTTGCTGTAGCTGCCGGGTAGTGCGATGCAATAGGCGGGCTGTTTGCTCGGTTTTATCGACGCTTAGCTCAATGTCATCGGCAACCTCTCGCAGCTTGACGACCGATTCGACCATTTGCCGCAAGGGCAGGTGAGCGTCGCTGTAGCGGTCGAACTCTAAGCTGTCAAAGTCCTGGCGAAAACTGGAAGCGGTGGGCGATTCAGACTCTGCTGACGGTGGCATAAGCGTTGACGGGGCTTGAGCGCTAACGCCAGCCGGTAAAAGCCGGTTCTCAGGCTGCTCGTACAGCTCTCTAACGCTATCGTTGATTTCATCGAGCGATCGCAGCTTCTGGCTCAGGTTTTTAACCAGGCCGCGCATTTGCCTGACCTCCGATTCCAAACGGTTGCGCTCAATGGTCAACTCGCCAAAGTAGTCGTTAAGCTCATTGAGCTTACGTACCGATACCCGTACAGTGTTATCACCCACATCGGCTGCGTCAGCGCGAGACTCGGGCGCTTCTGAAAAGCGAAACTCGGTACCGTCAGGGCCGCGCTGCCCCGACTGATTGCCGGTTGTCTTTTGCTTGTTAGTCTCTTTAAAGACACTGGCAAAAGCATCTTCTCCAAACTTGTCAGTCTCGATATTATCGGCGTCATCGCTGACTGCCAGTCCTGAGAAAATATCTCCGACCAGCGCGTCATCTTCCCTACCCAGATTGTTCCAGGCACCTTCTGACAGAAACAAATCAGCGGCTTCTGCCAGTCCGTCGTCGGTGGCAAAGTCTGAAGAAATAGCTGCCTGATCGACAGTCAGCTCAAAGCTCAGACCAGCCATCTGATCGGGCATAGATTCGGTATTGCCGGTGAGCACCAGGGCCTGACAGCGCCGCCAGACCTGTAGCGTTTGGGTGGCGACTTCCTGAATCTGCGCTGGCGTCGCCGCACTGAGGGCGTATGACTCTGTCGATCCGCAGAGCTGCACAAATGCTGGCAAATTCAGCATCTCTCCCAGGCCGCTCAGTTCCTGAGCCA
Source organism: Phormidesmidales cyanobacterium (assembly GCA_038315915.1). Taxonomy (GTDB): domain Bacteria; phylum Cyanobacteriota; class Cyanobacteriia; order Phormidesmidales; family Phormidesmidaceae; genus Phormidesmis. The sequence continues at coordinate 6,614 of JBBQAC010000077.1, read as the reverse complement.
TGATGACGATTTCTTCATTGAGATGAGTAGCCCGCTCGTCGATTAACACTTCCAAGCGCTCTAAGACGGCTTCAACCTCTGTTTCAAAAATCAAGGGCAGGACATTCTGGCCCTCGTCTGTATCCATGATTGAGGCGGCATCTTCAGCCGAAGGCTCGCCTAAGCTGTCGTACAGTTGGTCGAATAGCGGCTGGACAGCGGTGGCTATCCAGCTTTCGTCTGGCTGAGTGCCGGTGCGATCGCGCTCCACTACCTGACGAATGGCATCAACCCCTCTCAATAGCTGACCTTCGATGTCACTGGTGACGCCGCTATTGCGCCGAATTTTGAGCACCTTAAGTGAATCTTCCAGCCGGTGGGCCAAATTGCTGGTAAGTTCGTAGCCCATTAGCGCCGCCCCCCCTTTGATCGAATGGGCCGCTCGCAGTGCCCCGTTCATCTCATGACCGTCCACCCTGCGCTGAGCGATGCCCAGCAGCGTTGCTTCTAGCGTATCGAGGTACTCTGTTGCCTCGTCAAGAAACTGTAGGCGAATCTCTTGTTCTCGCTTGACCATCCTCTACTCCTCGGTGACGACAAACGTCGCCACCTGATTTTGCAAGCTCTGAGAGATGGCGACCGTTTGCTGTAGCGCTTCCGATGCCTGCCGCGAAGAAGCAGAAGTGCGCTGAGAAAGCTGAGCAATTTCGGCCATTAGCTGAGAAACGGTCGCTGAGGTTTCTACCTGAGAGCTGGTCGCTTCAGAAATCATCCTCGCCAGCTCGTCCATTTTCTGAGAGCCGACCAAAATCTGGCTGAGGCTGGTCTTCGCATCTTCTACCCGACGCGTGCCCTCGACTACTTGAGTCGTGCTTCTTTCAATCGCCTCTACCACGTCGAGGGTTTCTCGCTGAATGGTCTCGACAATCCGCTCAATTTCTTCGGTGGCTGAGGCTGAGCGGGTAGCCAGTTCGCCCACTTCTTCAGCAACGGCTGCAAAGCCCTGACCGTCCTCTCCAGCCCTGGCCGCTTCGATGCCTGCATTGATAGCCAGCAGGTTAGTCTGCTGAGAAATCTGGTTGATCAGCATCACTGCTTTGGTAATTTGTTGGGAGGATTCGCCCAGCCGCTTCACTTTTTTCGCAGTCTGGCCCACTGTTTGGCGCAGCGCCATGATGTTGCTGACGGTCAAGTCCATCGCTTCTTCGCCAGCGGTGGCAGTTTCTGAGGCAGTTTTTGCAACGGCGGCGGCGGCTTGAGCCTGCTGAGCCACCTGCTGAATAGAGGTGGTCATTGTGCTGATTGAGTGGAGCGTCAGGGTCGTCTGCTCGGCTTGCTGTAGCGCTTCGTCTGCCAGGGTGCGGATAGCGCTTTCGTTTTCACCCAGGGAGGCATTGACCTGCTGGGCTGACTGCTTGACCTGCGTGACAATTTGCCGCAAATTTTCGACAATGACGTTGAAAAAGTCGGCGACCGTGCCAATTTCTCCGGCGGAAACATCTGCGCGCACGGTGAGGTTGCCATCGGCTGCGGCTTCGACGTCGCTCAGCAGGTTGAGGAGCTGGCTCTGCAACAGTTCTTGCCGCTGAAACCGCTCTTCTGAGAGGGCTTCGGTTTGAGCTAGCGCTTGCTCTTTTTGAACGGTCGCCTCAGCCTGCTCTAGGGCATACCCTAGCTGAGTAGCCGCTCGTCGCATGAAGCCTGTCGTGAGTTCTGACCAGTTTCGGGGGCCTTCGCACTCGTGGGCAATCAGCAGACCAAGCAGTCGGTCTTCTACCACAATGGGAGCAACCAGGTTAGCACGAACCTTAAAAGGTTCTAGCTGGCCGAGATGACAGGCGGTCAGCCCAGCCTGGTAGATGTCGGCGGTGGCTTTCACCCGGCCAGTGCGATACTGCTCGACGTAGCTATCGGCAAAGCAAGGATCGGCAATTTCTGATCCGATGGTCTGCGGCCACTGGGGGTCGACGGCTTCTGCGACAATGGTGCCTTTCCACTCGCGGTCGAAAGTGTAGATGATAACGCGGTTAGAACCAATGGTGGATTTGACTTCGCGGGTGACGATGCGGAAGATTTTCTCGCGGTCGCTGGTCTCTCGAATTTGCGTGACTAGGTGTGTAAGCTGTTGCTCTTGCTTGACGGCCTGTCCTTGATTTTGCAGCAGTCTGGACTGCGCTAGGGCGTAGCCAATTTGAGTTGAAATCTGTTGCATCATGCTGATTTCTTCCGCCTGCCACTGGCGCGGATGGCTGCACTGATGGGCACAGAGCAGCCCGACGAGATCCTCACCGACAATGATCGGTGAGACCATATTGGCCTTGACTTCTAGCGATCGCAACAGCCGGCAGTGACAGTCGCTCAGATCAGCGGTTTCGATATTTTCGATATAGGAGATTTGGCCGGTCATAAAGCGAGCGACAGAACCCGGCAGCATCGGATCTTCGAGATGCTCTCCTTTGGCTTTTTCCCAGCCTTTTCCCACCGACTCAGCGAGGACATCGCCGCCCCCGTAGCCTGCTGCAAAGCGATAGACAATCACGCGGTCTACCTCTAGCAGTTCTCTGGCCCTAGCCACGGCGGTGTCTAAGATAGTGCTCATATCCGCAGCTTGGCGCACCTGACTGGTAAGCGCCGAGAGCAAATGCGATCGCTGCGCCGACCGGGTCTGCGTTTCAGACTGAAATCGCAGGTAAGATTCAGAGCTAGAGACCGATTCTGCAAGGCCGTTAAACGCAGTGGCGACCCAACCGACCTCGTCTGTGGCAAAGACATCGGCGCGGGCTGTGCGATCGCCCAGAGCAAACTTTTCGGTCGCTGCTTGTAAGTTTCTGACCGGTCTGACAATGGAGCGACCGAGCAACCGGGCGATGATTACATCGGTTAGCAAAGCCAGTACCGCCACCCCGAGCTGTAGCCAGATGGCCTGCCGCAGACGCTGGCCAATCCCCGCTTCCGGAAGTCCCCGTACAACCACCCCGATCGGCTCATTATTGCGATTGACAATCGCCGTGGCAGCGACAGTGTAGCGATTCCCTTGGAAGGCTGCGCCATCGCCATCCGATCGCTGAAACTGCTTGCTAATAACCGCTGGCGCAGCCTCAAGGGCCTGGGTCAAAAAGCTGAGATTGTCGTACTCAGTCGCGCTTTCAGCGGCTACTATGTCTGCACCGGAACTTCTTCCAACCAGCGTTAGGCTATCTTCAGGATCGCGCCGGTAGATAGCGCTAAACCCGGTGGGAAATTGGGTCAGTGCGCTGGCTACCAGCGGTGACTCGCTATCTATTTTATCGCCAGTTACCAGTGCGCCAATGACCTCACCGCGAGCGACGGCCTCACTTTCCGGATTGTCGCTCGCGAAGATAGGCGTCACGCTATAGCGAACCAGGGCGGCTGCTTCGGCGTTACTCGGAATACTGACCCCTACTTGCTGAAGCGCTTCCAGGCTCAATAGGCTGGTTGCCCGCTGAGACCTCCCTTCCGTGAGCGCATTCGAAACCAGATTGTCAGGATTGAACGAATCACCGCTGCGATCAGCGCCGCCGCTGGCAATTACCTTAAAATCTGTCCCCACTAGCGCGACATATTCTAGTCGTTCGGATCGCATTGCCGCGCGGAGCACCGGCTGAATGTCTTCTTGAATGATGATTCGGTCGCTGAAACCACTGCTCTCGGCGTAGCGTTCAGCCGCTCGCAAAATTTCATCGTTGGGTGCAATCGTTCCGCCGACATCGTTGCTCAGATTTCTGACAGTCGCCGACAGCTCAGAAACTGATTGGTCGGCGAGTTGACGATGACTCATCAGCGACAGTAGCCATAAGCTGATGCCGATAAAGCCAATGACCGAAATCGCTTTCGAAGCAAACAGCCCTATGAGCTGCTTGTCAGAAACGGGCAGGTCGTAAAACCATTGGAAAGCGGTAGGGCGATGGGTAATCTGAATTTTTTGAGGGGTATAGCAATCGCCATTTCTGTTGTCCTGTCTGTCGCTGGGTGTATCGACGGTCGCTTCGCCCGTAGCGGGCTGGGTGCCGTTGGCAGTACCCAACGCTGCCTCAGGCTCATCAGATTTGACAGGATAAATCGAGGGGGTGTCGGTTGGCATATTCAGATTTATTTCAAAGACATGTACGGCAGAGAGCGTTAGTGAGTCGCTAAAGTAGAGCGGCGGTGAGGGTAGAACTCGCGATCGCCTAGACTCGTCACCCTTGAAAGACAGAAGATTGCAATATAGCCTCTGCGTCCAACACCAGCAGAATTTGCTCGTTTTGGACGGCACACCCTTTTAAGTAAGGCACTAATCCTGGATTGACCTGCGGCGGTAGCGGCTGAAGCTGACTGGTTCTCAGATGGACAATGCCTTCTATCTCATCGACCATCAGACCCAGCGATGACCCCGATTTAATAATGACCATACTGTATTGCTGTCTGGGCCGATCAGTCACGGGCAGTCCCAACAGCTTGACCAAATTCGCCGTCCAAATCACCCGGTTGCGGCGGTTGACCAGGCCCAGCATACAGGCGGGCATATTAGGCATTGCCGTCACCCGAGTGGCTGGCAGCACCATAGCCTCTTCCACGACTTGCGCCGTAAATACAGCCGGTACCTGAGGAGCCAGTTGAAATTTGAGATAGGCATCGCCCGTGATCGGGCGGTCTGAGACAGCAAGCTTTGTTTTCACAGGCAAATTGAGAGACAGGGATCTGGCAAGATGCACAACTTCTTGAGCCCCTCTCCAAGGAGAGCGAGCGCCACGTCTCCATCGCAAAAAGACTAGCAGATAATAGTTACGACTGAGTTTGTTGAATCTTGGTTCCCACTGGGGCCAGAAACTTAAAAATTAGCTAGCCAGTGGGTACTTACGCTGTATAAAACAAACCACAAGCCCTAGCGTGACTTACAACCCTGTGACTTAGCATCCTACTATGGGCTGTCAGGCAACGCCAGGGCCGTCTTTACCGCCTGAATTAGCTGATCTCGGGTATAAGGCTTAGTGAGGTAGGCGTTGGCCCCTTGCCTCATTCCCCACAGACGATCTATGTGTTGCTTTTTCGAGGAGCAGATCACGACGGGCACTGACTGCGTCTCGGGTGTGCGCTTGAGCTGACGACACAGCTCAAAACCGCTGATTCCAGGCATGACGACATCGGTAACAATCACATCCGGCTTTTGCGAAATCGCTTTCCAGAGTCCCTCTTGTCCAGTGGGTGCAGCAATCACGCTGTAGCCTTCGGCCTTGAGGTAAAAGCTCATCAGTTCCATTTCTGAAGGCGCATCTTCGACGATGAGCACGGTGATCGTGTTTATTGTGTTCATAGATTAATCATGCTTCAGGGATTTTCAGTCGGGTAAATGCTTGAAAACCATTTTTAGAAGTTCGGACTGGGTGAAGGGCTTAGTCAAGTAGCCCGAGGCTCTAACGAGCTTTGCCCGGGCGCGATCAATTAGCCCTGTATTGCCGGTTACCATCACAATTGGCGTGCGCTTGTAGCGGGGATGCCGCCTTAGCAAAGCGCACAGCTCGTAGCCATCGAGATTGGGCATGGTGATATCTAGCAGAATCAGATCTGGCTTGCTGCGCACAATCTGCATTAGCGCCTTGACCGGATCGTTGATGGCAACTACCGAAAGGCTCTGGTCTTCTAAAAATTTTTGAATCGCGTTAAGCACGGTAGGGCTATCGTCAATGCAGGCCACGGTATAGGTGGGGCGGTTGAGGGAGTCTATGCGCTGACGGCCAGTCCCCGAGGCGGCTGAGTTCGATAGCAGGTCGGCGGCTGACTCGGTGGCCGTAACCGACCTGCTGTTGCGCTGAGCGCGCTCTACGAGGGGCCGCAAGTCAAGGTTGCAAAAGGTGGGAACGCCTTCAGTTTGGCTGGCTGGAACCAGTTCATAGCGCCCTTCTCGAATGCTTAAAAAAGGCTCAAGGATTTCAGTGGCGATCACTTCAATCAGCTGAGTGACTTGCTCACCGGTAAGATGCTGCTGCTCCATCAGCCAACAGACTGCGCGGTAGTCAGCACTGACAACATGATCAACCTCATCAGATTGCTCAAACAGAGCGGTCATTTGATCGATGACCGCGTCAGACAAGCTGGTGTTAACCGCTCGCAGGTACCGCACCAATCTGTCAAAGGCATCAGTAGAGCGGGTGGCAAAATTGATCTGTCCGTGTTCAAACAAGAGCCGCCATTCTGCTGACTGCGCCGATAGCTTTAGACAACCGCTCACCTGACGGCTGATCAGCTGCGCCAATAAGCTCAGAGGGTGCAGCTTATGGGAGGTGCTATAACTCGTGCTGGGACGGCTGTTTATCATCTTCTAAGTCAGGCATTTTGAAATGAGCGCTTTAAAACTTAGCACTCTAGAGCGGGCAAGGGGAATCAAGCCAGCCTTCATAACATTAGCCTAAATGAAGCATCGGGTGCGTATGAGGAGATGCCCGCCGACCAGCCAAATAACCGCGACCTCAACGCTAAGTCTCTCGATACAAGAACTAAGAACCTATCCGGAAAATAGTAGGAGCTTTCGCCCGATAATCAGACAAGCCACAATCTGAACAAATCCCAAGTAAGACAAAGATGACTTGGCCCAACGAATCAACACCCCTCGAAACCGATTGAACCAGGCATGTCCC
>JBBQAC010000041.1:0-22551 GCA_038315915.1 Phormidesmidales cyanobacterium | reverse complement strand
ATTATTGCCTTCTATCCTTTGGTTTGAAGTCCTAAAACTCACTCGCAAAAGCGCCGATATTGCCGCTCAATTTGGCTTTCAGATTGACCTCAAACCATTGCCTAACCGGGCTTATCGAGATTGGTGCAAGATCTGAGATATCCTTAGAGCAAAGCAGTACTGGGCAGATTTTCAGGCTAGGCAAAATGAAAACTCATAAAAGTTATCATGCGTACTTAATCGAATCTTTGAAAGATCCGCTAGAGGCTGCTGCTTATTTAGATGCTGTTTTGGAAGACGGTGACTTTGAACATATCTCCCTAACCCTGAAGAACGTAGCGAAAGCTCGCAGAAGTGATGACAAGCCGAATTCTGACTGGGAGCAATGTTGTCAATCACTTGCTCAAGGCGAAATTCGGCGTTGCTGATTCTGAGTATGAATTGAATTATGGACTATTTGAAGGCTCGTTCAAACTTGTGAAAAATCATACTGTTATTCAGCAACGCCCAAGGCGAAATTCTAGCGTTGCCGACGGTAGTCAGTTTGTTAGATCAGCTAGGACTCAAACTATCGGTGACGACCAGCGATAAACAAGCTGCTTAAGCTTTTGCGTCTGAGAGGGCGGTGCGGGCCATGGAAGCGATCGCCTGATCCGTCGCCTTCGGTAGCTGATAATACCGACCGCCTGCTACCTTCGCCAGTTCCTTGCCAAAACCAGTAGAAACAAACTTCCGCTCGGTGTCGATGATCAGCATCTGATAGCCGGTAGCGCGAATGCTGCCCGCAATTTCCAACAGTTCGGCTTTAATGTCAGGTTTTTCTTCGGTGTCTTCAGGCTCGTCACCGAGAGAACGAGAAAGGGGAACATTTCCCCTGCCATCGGTGATGGCGACAATTACGACGCTGCCGACATCGCCAGACTTTTGCGCATTCGTACCCACTCGCAGGGCCTGCATCAACCCATGAGCTAGAGGAGATCCCCCACCACAGGCCATTGTCTCCAATCTGCGCTTGGCGGCTGTAATAGAGCGCGTGGGCGGCAGCAACACTTCGGCCTGTTCGCCTCGGAAGGGAATCAGCGCGACCTGATCTCTGTTCTGATAGGCATCGGTGAGCAGGCTTAGCACCGCGCCTTTGGCATTCTGCATTCGGTTGAGCGCCATGGAGCCCGAGGCGTCGACGACGAAGATAATGAGCGAACCGGCTTTGCGGGCTAAGCGCTTGGCCCGGATGTCGCCTTGTTCGACGATGACTTTGCGGTCGGGTTGGCGATCGCGCCTAGCCTTCTGATAGGGCGCAGCCGCGCGCAGCGTAGCATCCACCGCAATCCGGCGAGCCTGCCCGGTGGGGATAAAGGGCTTGATGTATCGGCCCCGTTCGTCAGAGAAGATGACGCTGTTCTTCCCGGAGGAACCTTGCCTTGTAGTAGATTCTGCAAAAGATAGCAGCGATGAATCCATCACCACGCCTTCCGCGTCGAAGATAAATTCTTCGGGGATGGAAGGCGGCTGTTCAGGTTGTTCTTGATCTTCTGATTCGTCGTCATCGCTGTCCGAATCGTCTTGTTCGTCTTCAGCGTCTTCCTGTTGGTTCTTTGGCGGCGGCGGCGGTGGGGGCTGGTTCTCGTCTTCCTGTGGGGGAACAGCGCTGGAGCGAGGCACAATGACCAGTTCTACAGCGCGGCGCAGGTCGTCAGCCGAAATGTTTGTGCGACCATCTAGCGCGGCGCAGGCTTTGGCTACGCGCACAGCAAACAGCTCAGCGCGGTGGCCCATGACGCCGCCCCGCATCGCTTCGGTGACCAGATAGTTAACCTGTTCGGTGGTGATGACAACATCCTGTAGCCATTCCCGAGCGAGAATAATTTGCGTTCTGAGCGAGTCGATGTCTTCTTCGTATTCGGCGAGAAAGGCGGTGGGGTTGTTGCTAAAGCTATTGACCTGCTCGACAGCAGCAACGCGGTCTTCTAAGGTGAGGCCAGTATCGGCAGAGAGGGCGATCGCAATCCGATCCAGCAAATGCTCCCGCAAATCTCCTTCTTCGGGGTTGTAGGTCGCGATCAGCAGCGGCTTACAAGGGTGCTGAAAGCTAATGCCCTCACGCTCAATCTGGTTGCGGCCTTCTGTCAGGGCGGACAACAACAGATTGCTGATTTGATCGTCTAAGAGATTGACTTCATCAATGTAAAGAACGCCCCGGTGCGCTTCAGCTAGCAGCCCCGGCTGAAAAACACTCGCCCCGGTGCTGATGGACTTGGCCACATCGACAGAGCCCAGCAGCCGGTCTTCAGTCACGCCCAGCGGAATTTGAATAAAGGGGGCTTTGACAACCTTGGTCGGCAAAGCTTCTACGGGCGTATCGGCGTCGAAACGAGCAGCGGTTTCGTCATCCCACTCGCTTGGCTGCTCCGGGTCGCAGTTGCAAGAGCCTTCAATAATTTCAATCGGCGGCAGGAGCTGGTAAAGCGCCCTGGCCAATACAGATTTGGCCGTGCCTCGCCTGCCCGCAATCACTACCCCGCCCAGCCCCGGATCGACCGCTGACAGCAGCAGGGCGAACTTAATCGAATCTTGCCCCACAACGGCCATGAGGGGAAAGGTTTCGGGCGTATTGGCGGTGAGAAGGGCTGGCATGGTGGGCGGGTATGCAGGGCGGGGCGGGCAATGCCCATTGAACAGAGGATAGGCAGGGGGCTACATTTGGCGACCGCTGCTGCTGCCCGGAATGATGGGCACTTCCACCGCTTCACGAAACGCTTCAACGCTCTCGTCAAACTGAATGGGCAAGACGCCGATCACGTTCTCATGGGGGCGGGGGATAATCACCCAGGTTTCTAAGACGCCACCGGGCGCGTTCTGGGCAGCTTCTACGCCTGCTTCCATAGCGGCTTTGACTTCTGATACATCGCCGCGAATATTGATGCAGAACCGGGCACTCCCGGCTCGAATGTAGCTAACTAGAGTCACTCGACCGGCCTTCACCATCGCATCGGCAGCGGCCAATACAGGGGGAAACCCTTTCGTCTCAAGTGATCCAACTGCCTGTCCCATCTATGCTCTCCTAAACGTGAATGGAGGCCACGCTATGACCGATGAACTCCATTCTTGATTGTACGGGAGAAAGGGATGCTCTCAATTGAGAATGATCAATATTCTGGGCTTTCTCCCTGCGGAGACGCTGCGCGAACGGCTACGCTCAGCCCACGTTACTTCGACTCGTAGGCTGAGCGCAGTCGAAGCCTATTCCACAAATGGCAGCGATTCCTCGGTATAGTCCAATTCCAATGTGGTGAGGACATTTTGAGTCGGATTGGGAATGAGCGTATGCGCATACGCCCCATCGCCATAGCAAGCGTTAGCCGCCTTTAACCCAGCTTCCAGCGCCGCTTTTACTTCGGCATTCGGGCCACGGACGACGACGTACTGATGGCCGCTGTCAGCCGGAGCAATTTTGATTAGCGTGACGCGGCCCGCTTTGACCATGGCGTCGGCGGCAGCAAGGGAAGCGGGGAATCCGTGGGTTTCGATGGTGACGACGGCGATGGGCATGATTGTCGGCGGGTACAGATAGGCTGAATTATACCTTGATGCGCCGACCGCTCACGGCTAAACCTTGATGCCGCTGGGCTGGATGCGGGTGGCAATGATGCGATCGCACCCCGACTCCGGATACGCCCAGGCATAGTAGCTCTCCTTCGGGTTGCCCCAGCACAGCAGCAGATACAGCTCGCTGCGGGTGGCTTCGACATCGGCCCATTCTGCTCGCTCGATCAGGGCATTGACCTGTTCCATCGCAACAGGTTCCGGGGGATTAGTGGCTCGCCATAGCCGCAGGTCGGCGATGGAGTCGCGCCAAAAGACGATGACCGCGCCTTTTGCGGCCCCGAGTTTGAGCTTATCTTCAGCGATCGCCGTCAGCTGCGGGTGAATTTCAGGAAAGCGCACCGAGCGGCCTTGAAAGTGGCACTCACGCCAGACAATGCCAGAAACGCCCTCAGCGATTTGATACTGGTGAATTTGCTCGCGAAAATCCTGAAAGGCGTAAATTTGGCTGAGCTTTTGCGGGCCGATAGCTTTGGTAATGACGGGGTTATCGAGCCGTCGGTCGCTGGTGAGCAAGAGGCGATCGCCCCGTACCGCTGCCTTCATCTCCGCATCGATAATTTCTAATAGCTGCGCGGTGGTGTAAGCCATAGCTCGCCAGGAAGTATTTAGCCCTATTGTCAGCCCTTGACAACAATTCTATCAACAATGATTGGGGGCGACGCTTGAAAAACATCGTGTCTAATGATAGACAGCCGCTGATAGACAGCCGCGATCAGAAGGTTGCCAGCGCCTCTGTCAAAAGCGCGTAAAATCCATCAGAATTCACCGTTTCTGCCACTTGAATCGTCGATTCGCCCTCGCCATACCAGTCTACAACCGTGCGCCCAACGGTATGTTCGCCGCTGGTTTCTACCGTGACTGGAACCGTGCGCGTGGTGAAAAGGTCAGGCTTCAGCAAGTAGGCAATCACGCAGGGATCATGCAGCGGGCCACCGGGCAAGCCGTAGCGGGCCAGATCACTCTGCCCGTAAAAGGCGAGCATTCCAGCGGCGGCGGTGCTGACCGGATTGCCAATGGCGCGAATGGCTTCTAGGCGGGCGGGCGTCGTCAGGACTTGGTGGGTGACATCGAGCGTGATCAGCACGGTAGGAATGCCAGCAGCGAAAACGACCTGAGCAGCGTGGGGATCAACATACATGTTGAATTCGGCTGAGGGCGTCACGTTCCCCTGACTCATGGAGCCGCCCATGATTACGAGTTGCTCGATGCGATCGCCCACCTGCGGACATTTAATCAGGGCCACTGCCAAATTAGTTAGCGGGCCAAGCGCGGCGATGGTGATCGGCTCTGAAGCGCTCAGCAGTTGCTCAATTAGGAAATCAACCCCGTGCTGAACCTGTACCGGCATCGTGGGTTCGGGCAGCGTTGCCCCCTGCAAACCCGTCGCCCCGTGCACCTCTTCTGCGGTGGCTAGTGGTCTGATCAGCGGACGGGGACAGCCTGCGAATACCGGCACTTCTGGCCTGCCTGCCAGGGCACAGATTTTACGGGCGTTGCTGTGAGTGAGCTTGAGCGGCACGTTGCCCGCTACGGTGGTGATGCCGAGGAGCGGGAGATCGGTAGCAAAGGCGAGGAGGAGAGCGATCGCATCATCCAGGCCGGGATCGCAGTCCACAATCAGGTTGTTCATTTTATAGAATTCCTTACAACTGCCCATGTCGAGGGCCATTGTACGCTAGCGTAATAGCCGGATTGCAAGAATGCTTAACTGTAAATACTTCATTTTTTGGCGCTAGCAATGACTCGGATATCATTCGTCAATCGTCTTTGGCGACCGCTGGTGCGGCTGTCGCTGCTATTTACGGTGCTGGCGGTGACCGGCTGCTCGGGCAGTAGGCTCGGCGATACCCTGGGCAAAAATTTGGAGCCTGACCCTCAGCTCGCAGAAAATGCGGGCGAAACTGACGCCCCAGAAGCGACCCAAAAACCTATCAGCAACGATCCCAAAACCGTCAAACCGGTTCCCGCAGAATCGCCGTCACCGACAGAGTCTCCAGACCCGCCCAAAACCGGACAGGCCACCGCCGGAGAATATACAGATCTAGCCAGGGCCCCTGAAGAAATACAGCCCTATCTAAGCGATCTGATCGAACTGGACTTGCTCAAGGTTCGCCCCCCGACCACCCCGCCTGCTGCCCGCGCCGAGGGTGAAAATGCCAAACCATCCCCACTGCCTAAGCCTGACGAATTTCGGCCCAACCAGGCAATTACCCGGCGCGAATACGCTCGTTGGCTGCTGGCGACCAACAATCGCTTTTACCAAAGCCAGCGCAACCGCAAAGTACGCCTTGGCGTCAACAGCAGCCAGCCCGTCTTCCAAGATGTGAAGGCCAATGACCCGGACTTCGACGCGATTCAAGGACTGGCCGAAGCCGGTATGATTCCCAGCCCGCTCACTGGCAGCAGCACCGCACTGACCTTTCGCCCTGACGCGCCGCTAACCCGCAAAGACCTGATTCTGTGGAAGGTGCCGCTCGATACGCGCCAGCCTCTGCCCCAGGCAACCCCAGCAGCGGTAGCGGAAGCTTGGGGCTTTCAAGACGCAGGCAAAATAGAGCCTCGCGCCCTGCAAGCAGTACTGGCCGACTATCAAAACGGCGACTTTGCCAACATCCTCAGAGCCTTCGGCTATACGACGCTGTTTCAGCCCGACAAAGCAGCGACGCGGGCAGAGGCGGCAGCGGTGCTGTGGCGATTTGGCAACTCTACTGAAGGGATTACGGCTGAGGAAGTGCTCAAGCCGGGTTCGAGTAATTCAGATAGCCCGCAGGAAGGCGGTTCGGGGGCGGATACCGGTGTCTGAGGCGGCAGGTAGTAGCTGGAGTGAGGATCGCTTTTTTGAGGCGATCGCTCAACTTGTCATGCTGCACTCCCCCAGCGGCGTCGAAGCCGAAGTCAATCGCTACCTCCAGGGCCGGTTCAAGGCGCTGGGCGTCGAGCACTGGCAGGACGCAGCCGATAACATCATTGTGCGAATTGCCGGGCCAGCAGGGTGCACAGACTCGCTAGCAATCACTGCCCACAAGGATGAAATCGGCGCAATTGTGAAGCGGGTAGAACCAGCCGGACGGCTTTCGGTGCGGGCGCTGGGCGGCGCTTATCCGTGGGTGTATGGGGAAGGCGTGGTCGATTTGCTGGGCGACCATGCCACCATCAGCGGCGTCCTGAGCTTTGGTTCGCGCCATGTTTCGCATGAGTCACCGCAAAAGGTGCAGCAGACGGGGCAGGCCGTCGAATGGCCCGATGCCTGGGTAGAAACCAAATTGAGTGAAGATGAACTCACGGCAGCAGGGGTGCGGCCCGGAACCCGCATGGTGGTGGGGAAGCATCGCAAGCAGCCTTTTCGCATGGGTGACTATGTGGCCAGCTACACGCTGGATAACAAGGCATCGCTGGCAATTCTACTAGCTCTGGCCGAACAGGTACAGTCGCCGCCATTAGATGTGTATTTGGTCGCTTCTGCCAAAGAAGAAGTGGGCGCGATTGGGGCGCTATTTTTCACACAGCGGCAAAAGCTCGATCAGCTGATTGCGCTGGAGATTTGCCCGCTCTCTGCGGAATATCCGTTAACCGATGGCCCGTCTCCAGCCCTGTTTTCTCAGGACAGCTACGGCCTTTATGACGAAGGGCTCAACCGGGAAATTATTGCCGCTGCGGCTCGGGTGAATATTCCTTTGCAGATAGCGGCGATCAGCGGCTTTGGCAGCGACGCTTCGATTGCGATGAAGTTTGGCCATGTGGCCCGAGGCGCTTGCTTGGCCTTTCCCACTCAAAACACGCATGGCTATGAGATTGCTCACCTGGGGGCAATTCGCAACTGCTGTGAAGTGTTGAAGGCAGCGATCGCCACTCAGCCAAGCACCTGAAGCCACTACTCTCATCCGGTTTGTCTGGCCGCTAAACAGTCAGCAGGTCAGATCCGACTGCGTTGTCGGACAGCGCTTCAGAGCTTGCGCTAAAGCCGAGCGCCTGATCGGCTTACTCAAATAGTCATTCATGCCAGCGGCGTAGCAGCGCCGACGATCTTTGGTCATTGTACTGGCCGTCATGGCGATAATCCAAACGTTGCCATGCTGGTTTATTTGCCGAATCTGGCGGGTCGCTTCAACCCCGTCCAAATCTGGCATCCGCATGTCCATCAAGACCACATCGTAGTGCTGACGGCGAACGGCTGCCAGTGCTTCTGTCCCAGAGCTGACGACGTCTGCCCGACAACCCAACAGCTCTAGCAACCTCAGCACGACCCGCTGATTGGTGCGATTGTCCTCAGCCACCAGAATACTCAGGCTGGCCCAGGGCGACGGGGCGATGCCCTTGGAAGGCTGCGCCATCGCCATACTGACTAATTTGCGGGTTGGTAAAACCGGTGCTAAAGCCACAGGACGAAAAGCTTGCAGCGCCTGATAGAGTGGCGCTTGCTTGACCGGCTTCCATAAGCGGGTGACGTTATTGCCCAGGGCTAAGTCGGTGCTTTTGAGCGAGCTGAGCAAAATCACTGGTAAATAAGCGCTACTGACTGTTTCGCGAAGCTGTTTAATCGCGCTGACTGGATCGTGAGTGACAGCCTGGTCGAGAATGATTCCGTCAAAAGCAGGCGCACCCTTTAGCAGCAGAACCGCCTCGCCCAAAGCAGCGGTCTGCACGACCTCAATCCCCAACGGCTGAAGCTCCCATACCAGGCGATCGCGCCGGGTTGAATTGCGATCAATCAGCAATAGCCGGGTTCCTTTCAGGCCCGCCAAATAGCTGGGCCGGAGGACGCTATCAGCCGCGAGCCGGGCTGGCACCGTAAAGTAGAAGATACTCCCCTTACCCGGTGCGCTTCGCGCCCACAAATCTCCGCCCATCCGTTCACTCAAGCGCTTACTGATAGAGAGTCCTAGTCCCGTCCCCCCATACTCGCGGCTGGTTGCCGCACTCACCTGGCTAAAGGGCTTGAACAAATCACTCATTCGATCCGGCGGAATCCCGATGCCAGTGTCGCGCACCGCAAATCGAACTTCATAACAATCGCTGGCGGGCAGCAGCCCATACCCCTGCCCTGGGCCGCCGCCCCAGAAGCTGAGCCTTCGCAACCAGCAGCCCACAGTCAGAATCTGTGACAGCAGCGCCTTAGATCGCGCTATTGTTTTGACCTGCACCTGCACAGACACTTCCCCGGCAGCGGTAAATTTCACCGCATTGCTGAGCAGGTTGACCAAAATTTGCTGTAGCCTGACTGAGTCACTGATGATCGCAGCAGGCGTATTCGGCGGCAGTGAATACACCAGTTCTATCCCCTTTTCAGCGGCATGAGGGGCCAACATTTCTAAGCTGCGTTCAATCACCTCACAAAGTCTTACCGGGTATGCTTCGAGGACAAACTGGCCCGACTCAATTTTAGAAAAGTCCAAAACGTCGTTGATCAACGCTAAAAGACTCTGGCTGCTGTTATGCAAAGACTCAGCGAACTCACGCTGGCGGTCGTCTAGAGGGGTTTCCCGCAGCATTTCAGACAGGTTGATGATGGCATTTAGCGGCGTGCGAACCTCATGGCTCATCGTATTGAGAAAGGCTGATCGCACCTGCAAAAGCGCATTCGACTGGAGATGTCCCAGAATAGTGACCGTCGTTCCAACCGCGAAAATTGCTAGCAGTGGCGTCACTACCGGCAGTAAGTAGTTAGCACTGAGCGCGGTCATACAGACCAGTAGCCACGCCACCGCAACAGCGCCACTGATCGCCACTTGCACCAGTCCTTTGCGCTGATAGAGCAGCCTGCCAAAAACCGGCCCTGCCAGTAGCAGCAGCAGCGCGACGATGTTCCCAGAAACTGGCCGCAGCCAGCTTTGCCCGAGCAAATTGTCCACTACCGCCGCCTGCATGTACCCTCCTTGCACGGGCACCTGGTAGTCGAAAGGCGTTCGCAGTTGGGCGCGGCCAGTCGTTGCCCCGTAGCTGACGATCACAATTTTGTCTTTGAAATAGGCCAGCGGAAACTGGCCGCTGAGGACGTCAATCAAACTCAGCGTGGTCAGGTCATGCGCAGTCCCAGGCCAGTTGATTTGCAGGGTTTCTCTGGCGGCGGGGATATTCACTAGCTCATTGTCCAAGCCGTATGCCTGGACAGCCGCAACGCCCAGCGCCGACAGATTTTGCCAGGTCACTTCGACCGTGCGCGTCATGCCATCGGGGTCGGTTTGCAGCCGCATGTGACCGGTGGCGATCGCCGCCCTCGACAGCACGGGCACCGGCTCAATCGGCTCCCCTTCCGGCCCCCAAGTTTGACCAATAATGACCCGGCCATGGGCGGCTATGGCAATTGCTAACCGGTCATTAGCCGCGCTGCTGGCGATCAGATCGCTGCCCGCCATTCCCCGATCTGAAAATAGGATATTAAAAGCAACGACGCTGGCATCTTCCTTCGTGAGTAGCCAGAGCAAATCGGCATAGTAGTCGCGTGAGATTGGAAACTGCCCGAGCTGAGCGAGCGTTTTATCGTCAATGCTGACCATGACAATGCGACTATCCCAGGGCTCAGCGCCCCGCCAACGCATCAGCTGAGTCGAAAACAGGTGCTCCAGTGGCGTCCAGGCTTGAATATTCATCAGCAAGATGACCGACACCACCGCTAGCAGGCTAGGCATCATATGACTGAATTGCTTTAGCCTCCTGAAGATGAATATCATGGCACCAACAGCTCGTATTTTTGCTGAGTTCCCAGCGGGGTTGTGACTGTTGCTTCAATTCGGCGGTCGCGCGGCAGCGGCAGTGATAGGTCAAATCTCCCGGCGCGACTGAGACTTTGTAGCTGGTTATCAACTTCGAGCAGGTTGAGCGGATCGGTCTGTCCGACGATTTGGACGATCCTTCCCCTGACTGTGAGGGCCTCAATCGAGAGCGTCGGGTCATTGCGCAGCGGTTCGGGCGGCGTGGGGGGTTCGCCTGGATAAGTAGAAGACTGAAAATCTGCGCCGATAATCACAGTTTGGCCTTGGGCACTGGCCGCGACGCGCCCCGACAGCGTGGCCGTACCCGCCTGGCCTGTAGGCTGTACCGCGACGCCAAAGTCGGTACCGCGTACACCGCTGACGCCCGCAGGCGTATGAATTTCTAATCGAGTGCCGGGATTGGTTAACGGTCTTACCCGGACGCGAACCTGCCCCCGGCTGACCAGCAGTTCAGTCACCCGCCCGCCACTCGCTGTGATACTCAACGCTTGAACCCGGAGCTGAGAGTTTTCGGACATGATGACAGAGCCCGTTGCCAAATCAACATTGAGCTGCGCAGAAGCGCCGGAACCGGTGGTGATCATATCGCCCACATGATCCAGGCGATCGCCGAGTCGGGCTGGCCGCTGCTGGCCTAGATATGTTCTCAGTTCGACATTGCCGCTTACCGCACTGACTGCTAGCCAGCGATCGCCCCGCACAGAGATCGGCTGACCCTGGGCTACCGAAATGCCCCAAAAAACGCCGACCGCCGTAGCTATCGGTAGTATACGCAAAAAAAGTCGTCGAACTTGGGCCATTTTACCTAATGTATATCACCCGAGGGCGGTATCCCTCCTTTTGCAAAATTCGGCGAATTGTCTCAGCATCCTGGCGACTGGCGAAGCTACCCACCTGAATGTAAGTGCCAAAACGAGTCCGCGTTACGAACGCATCCAAAACGCATTCGCGAATGGCCGACAGTATGGCTTCATCGTCACCGATAATCATCACTCGATAAGGCTGCTGGCGCTGGCCCCCAATGACAATTACGTCTCCCTCAGTGCGAGTGTTAAAGCGCTGCGGCTCAGAAAAAAACTCACAGGCTGCCTGCGCTGGCGCAGCTACCAACAGACAAACCAGCCCCGAGAACCCTAGCCTTACAGCCAGCCACTTGATCAACCTGCTCACCTGCCAACTCATCTATAGTCGCTGCAAAGCTATATCGTCTTTATTTAGCTCAGATTAATGTCATACCGTCTGTAAGCTATGACATACCTGCATGAATCTATATCAAAGTTTTGCAAAGTAGAGGGCTGGTAATCCGCCCAGCTCATTCCGCTGCCGACAGACTGGCGAACGCCTGCTCCCTCGATTCTGGAACAGACAGGCGAGCACTGGTCAACCGGTGACGCAGCATTCTTGATCGAAAGCCAGGGAACGACTCAGAGGCGGCACTTGACTCAGACATCTCAGTATCCGGTTCAGACGAATGCTGCGCAGTAGAAGGCAGCGTCCTCTGAGACTGAATGTGATCGGCTTGAAACTCGCCGCCGTTGGAGAGCACACCGGCAGAAGAATGCGCACTGATGCTCAAAATTACCATCAGCGAGACAACCCCCATGCCAAACTGCTTCAGCACTCCTCTCGCAAAGCGTTTGAGGGCCAATAGAGCGGGCGAATAGGCGGCTGTAGTCGGAAAAGAGTGAGAAGACACGGCAACTGACTAAACGAACTTTACAGTTATGGAACGATTACTTTTCTTGGGTCGTTTTATACCAGGTTGTGTAGCCACAACCCTGATAAATCGTTCGACCACTTGCTTAACAATAAATAATATTTGTTTACAATATCAGGAATAGTGAGAAAAGGTAGCGATCGCCCTAATAGCGAATACGCGGATCTACATAAGCATTTAAAATATCAATTGCAATGCTCACAAGCGCCACAATTGCCGCAAAAAACACCATTAGCCCCTGCACCACCGGATAGTCGCGCTGGCTAATTGCCTCATACAGCCGGTTCGCCAGCCCCGGCCAGGAGAACGTCACCTCAGTCAGCACTGCCCCACCCAGCAGCGAAGCAAAGGTCAACCCCAGAATGGTGATCACCGGAATCATGGCATTTTTCAGCGCGTGGGCCGTCACAATCCGAAACTCCGAAATTCCCCGAGCCCGAGCCGCCTCCACATAGTCCGCCTTCAGCGTCTGCCGAAGATTGACCCGGACAATCCGCTCAAACACGCCGCTGATCAAAATCCCCAGCGTCAGACTGGGCAGCGCCAAATAGTAAACTGTGGTGCCAAACTGAGCCAGGTCGCCATGCAGCAGGCTATCTAGTAAATACAGCCCGGTGGGGCCAGTCGGGGCCAACTGACTCAGCGGAAACCGGGTGCCAATCGGAAACCAGCCTAGCTGCACCGCAAAAACAAGCTGCAAAATCATGCCAAACCAGTACATCGGCACCGCGTAAGTGACAATGCCGAATACGCGACCGCCTGCATCCAGGGCGCTGTTAGGCCGGGATGCCGCAATTGAACCTACCGTCAGCCCGACAACCGCCGCAATGATCATGCCGCACAGCGTCAGCTCAACCGTCGCCGGAAAGTGATCGCCGATAATCTGCCAGACGGTTTGCCCCTGACTGGCCAAAGAGCTGCCCAAATCAAAGCTGAGCAACTGGCCGATATAGTCGATGTACTGCTTTGGTAAAGACTGGTCGAGTCCTAGCTTGGCCCGCATGACGGCTTTGGCCGCTTCGGGCGCGCGCGGGCCAAGTAAAGCATCTATCGGGTCACCGGGCGTCGCCCGCATCAGCAGGAAAACAACTGTCGTCGTTGTCCAAATCATCAGCGGGGCGAGCATCAGCCGCGAGATCACATACAGCCGCAGCGAGCTAGAGCGAGACATAGCACCTACCCCTTCTCAATTTGCCACAGCAGAAACTGCTGGTTCGGCTCAATGCCAACACCGCTGACATCCGCTGTAGTAAAGACATAGTCTTTAGTCTGCCACAACGGCACATAGGGCACATCGTCCGCCATTAGTTCCTGCAATTTACCAAAGATCTCATCGCGCTTGGCCTCATCTTGCTCGGCGTTTTGCTGGGCTACAAGCTGATTGGCGATGTCACTGTAGTAAAAGGAGCCGTTGCTTTGGGTTGCCCCCACTTCGCACAGGGCTTCGGCTGAGCCTTCGTCGCAGGTCAAAAAGGGCTGGACAAAGTTTTCTGGGTCGAAATAGTCGGGATACCAGTTGGAGAGCACGCTGTTGTAAGCGCCTTTCTCAACGTTGTCCCATAAAGTCGCCGATTCGGCGGTGCTGACGGTGATATTCACCAGCCCTGGTAGTGCCTGCTCAACTGACTGCTTGATGGTGTTTGCCGCCACAGCTCGGGGGGTAGAAGCAGACGGATACCAGATTTCAAATTCCAGGGGATTGGCTTCGGTGATCCCGGCAGCGCTTAAGTACTTTTTGGCTTCCTCGAAGTTGCCGTCGCCGTAGGCTTTTTCAAACACCGGATTGTACACGTCGAAGCTTTTAGGGATAAGGCTGTAGAGCGGTTCGGCCTGGCCGGAGAAGGCGCGATCGCTAATCAACTGACGGTCGATCATCGCCGCCACCGCTTTGCGCACGTTGAGATCGTCAAAGGGCGCAATTTTCTGGTTGAGCGACAGGTAGTTCACCACCGTACTGCCCGCTTCTATGACCTGCCAGTCTTTGCTGGATGCGTCCGATTCCATCTTGGCAATCTGGTCGGGGTCGAGGGTTTGGTAGGCGACATCGAGCCCGCCGGAGGTAAAGGTGTTGTACAGGTTCACCGCGCTGGTAAAGACCTGAATATCAATACCGCCGTTTTCAGGCTTTTCGCCCCAGTAGTCTTCATTCACGTCGAGCTTGATGACATCGCTGCTAAAAGAAGCCAGCTTGTAAGGGCCAGAGCCGATGAAGGTATCGGGCTTAAAGCTACCCGCGCCAACGGCGTACTGCTCAGGTGAAACCGGCGTCATACTCCAGAACGTCAGCAGCGCTGGGAAGGCCGCAAATGGCTGTTTGAGCTTAATCATCAGTTCGCCGGTTTCTGCCGCTGTTGTCGACTCAACTTTGTCGGCAATGAGAGAAGAGGGGCGACCGCCGTTTTCAATAATCCGCTGAATGGAGAAAGCCATTACCTGGGCGTTAAAGGGCGTACCGTCGTGCAGCGTCACGTCGTCGCGCAAAGGAATCGTGTAGGTCAGCCCGTCTTCGCTGACGGTCGGCATTTCAGTGGCAAGCTGCGGCACCAGTTCGGTGCTGCCGGGGGCGTAGGTGTAGAGGCGATCGCCCATGTTGTACAGCAAAATGCCCGGAAAAATTTCGTAGGCATCTGCCGGGTCTAAAGTGCGGGCACTCAAAGTCGTCCCGATAGACACCCGATCTGAAACAGCGCCGCCTTCGGCCTGCGTCGTGGGCTGACTACCGCCGCAGCTCACTGCCAGCAGCCAAACCAGGCCAAATAACCCGGCATACTGGCCAAGTCTGAACAGTCGCCGTCTGCTGATGGGCTGAGTGAATTGGCTAACGCGCCATTTGCGCCAGAGATGCATCTGCCGCAAACGACGTATAAAAGAGACAATCATGGGATGCCTGATTAACCTACAACACGACATTATGAGGGATGGCGGGAAAATTATCAGAAGAACCCGTGCCAATTTTTACCCGTTTTGCCTGGTTTGCCTGTCAGTAGTCAGCTCAATGCCTCAGAGCCGTCTACTTTTGACAGTCCAAATACCCGCTCCTGAAGCTGCGTCGTCGCAAAATGAGACAGCAAGCCAATCGGCCCCGCGAACAAGCACAGCGCCAGCGAATGCCGGGTAAAAATGCCTTTTTCCTGACCCTGCCAATAAATCCAGCGCCCTACAAACAAATCCATCACAATAAAGTGAATCCAACCTGTCGCCATCACCCGCTCATCGGCAAAGAGCCCCGCTAGCTGGCTCAGAGTCGGGTTGGCAAAAGCTTCTAGCGACTCTGGATCAATGCTGGCGGCAAAGCAATAGATGTAAGCCAGCGCCAACAGCACAAATGGAATGTAGGACGCCATCACCCGGCGCGTCACGCCCCAATTGGGCAAAATCACCATCAGCAGCCAAAAAGGCAGGGCGAACAAATTTGCGCCGCTGTACAAATACTCAATAAACATGCCTATACTCAGAAAAAGCCGACAAGAAAAACCGAACACCCATGATGATACTGCCAGGCTCTCCTGTTCGCATTACCAACGCCAATGACACCTATTTCAACTTTGAAGGGCTGGTGCAGCGCGTGACCGACGGTAAGGTCGCAGTCCTATTTGAAGGCGGCAATTGGGACAAGCTTGTCACCTTTAAGCCGTCTGACCTGGAAATTGTCAAGCCGATGCGAGGGAAAAAGTAAGCGATGCGTCTGCCGCTGCCGCAGTTTGCCACAGAGCCTCGCCACCTCGATCACATTGCTGAAGTGATCGAAACTTCGACAACCGAGTTCTTAGCCCAGTGCCTGGAACCCGAAGATTTGAGCTTTCCGGCCATGCCGCCTTTTGGGAGCTGGGTAAAAGCCTTCGACGAAGAGGCCGCCAATCAAATTTACGGCGTGGTGTACCATGCCACTACCAGCCCGCTCGATTCGGTGCACCGGGCCAGGGCGCTTGGCATGTCGCTCGACGAACTGCGCGAGCAGCAGCCGCAGATTTTTGCCATGCTCAAAACTGAGTTTCGAGTTGCAATTGTCGGGTTTGTGCCCATGCAGGCCGGGCAAAAGGCGAAGCGGAACGGTAGCGCTCAAACCAACAATGGAATGGTTTTAGGCGATCGCACCTACCAGCACCTGCCGCCGCGACCGCCCCAGGTGCATCAGGCCGTTTATCGCTGCGATACCGCCGAAGTCGTCCGCTTTACCGAAGAACTGGACTGGCTGCGCACCCTTTTGCAGGTCAGCGGCGTCCCCACAGAGAGCTTAGCCGCTGCCGCCATTCGCGAAGTGTACGGCCTGCGCGATCTCGACCGCGATTGGCTGGTGCGAGCGGGCCGCATGGTTAGCTTGCTACTCAAGGACGACTACGACCGGTTGAGAATGATTCTCTCGCAGATTCATCCCTAGCCTATGCAAACATACGACACTATTGTGGTGGGCAATGGCCTAACCGGCGCTGCTTTGAGCTATGAACTAGCCCGAGCCGGTCAGTCTGTGCTGTTGATGAATGACGGCAATCCTGACAGCGGCACCCGCTACAGCTATGGGGGCATCGGCTACTGGGCAGGCACGACCGATCTGATGGAGACGCTCTTTCATGCTGGGATGGCTCGTCACCGTGAGCTGCCTGATGAACTCGGCGCTGACACTCAATTGCGAGAGCTAGACCTATTGCTCACTGTTGAAAAAGAGAGCGACATTGAGGGTCTCAAGCGTGAATACAGTATCTTTCGGACACCGCCTCAGTTTGTTTCAGCTCAGACGGCGAGTGAAATTGAGCCGCAGCTAAATTCTGAAGCGATCGCAGGCGCATTCACCACTCGTCATGCCCACGTCAATCCGATGCTGTTAGTCGCGGCTTACAATCAAGCCTTTCGGCGGCTGGGCGGACATCACAACATTTCGGCAGTGACTGGGCTGGTAAGAATACAAGATCGCATTACTGGCGTTACCACCGCAGTTCAGGCTTATCCTGCGGGGAGAGTTGTTGTTGCAGCGGGCGCTTACAGCCGTCAAATCCTTGAGAAGGCTGGCTCACAGGTGCCCTTGTTCTTCACTCATGCAGAGATTATTGAGACGCCGCCCTTAGCGGTACAGATGCGATCACTGGTCATGCCCGCCAGCAACAACCGCTTTAAACGAGAAACCGAAGCTGCTAAGCAATGGCAAAAGCCAGATCAGCAAATTATTCCGCCCGTGCTCGAATCAGGCATCATTCAGTTTGCCGACGGCACCGCTCGCATCGGCCAGATTAGCCGTTTTCACACCAGCTACAGCCCGCCTGCTGATGCGGCTGAAAGTGAGCGCAAAATGCGTCAGGCGATCGCTCAAAAAATTCCCGCGCTCAAAGGCGTTCGCGGCACCTGGCGACATTGCCTGGTCAGCTTCACTCAAGACGGCCTACCGTTCCTCGGCCCGGTGCCTCAGGTCACTAGCCTGCACCTGTTTTCGGGCTTTACCGGCCCCTTTGCCCTGGTTCCGGCGATCGCTCAGCGCTATGCTCAGCATCTTTCAGGTTCACCGGATGGGCTGATTGAGCAGATGGCGATTGATCGCTCTACTCGTTTCTTATAGGGTGATTACACCGAAACGTAGAAGCTGTCAGGTGAAATCAGCATGGCAACTTGATAATTACTCTGGTTGAGAAGAAAACTCTGGCACTGGCCTAGCTTCTGCTTCTCCAGGTGTACTGACGATTCCATTCTCGTTAATATCAGCGATTAGCCACTCCATTTCGCTGATCTCTCGTCGTTGCGCTTCGATAATCTCATCAGCAAGTTCACGAACGCGCGGGTCTTTTATCTGGGCCCGCTCGCTTGTTAAAATAGCAATTGAGTGGTGCGGAATCATACCTTCCATCCAATCTACATCGCCAACTGTAATCTGACTACGCACCAACCATAGAGATGACCCAAATAACACAATAGCACTCAAGAAGATAGCGATATTGACCTTCTTGTTCTTATACATATTGAGCATGAACGACAGCATAATTACCATCATTGCCGCGCCCATGATAAGCGCCATGAACACTCTGGTTTCACTGAACCAAGCGTGGTCAAGAATTTGATAAGAGTTGACATACGTCAGGAAGAACATGACGACAATAGAGGTGCCTATCATGGCAAGGAAACGAGCGTAGCTGCCCTGCATTCCTCCTTTCATCTTCTGATGATCCTGCATTCCGGAAGTTTTCATAGTTGTCACTTTGTTGACACTCACGGTGTTGACCTCACGGTAGTGCTCTCGAATTTGTATGAGGTTATGTTACCAGCTAAGCTTTGGAAGTTCATCTCTCGCCAGAAATAGTCTATACACTTCTGCAAACAAGTATGATGCAAATAAGTATGAATTATTCTTTGGAGAGCGCCATTTCATCTTGGTTTCATATTTATCTGCTAGCTCGCCTGTTTTTGTTGAAAATTCATTTTTCCTCTGGGTTCGAGATGCAACGTAACAGAATTTAACATAGTCTCTAGGGGATGGTTACTCGATACGAAAGATGTCTCGTAGACCAAACCAGTTGTATCGACGAATGCCCCAGGGTAAAAGTACCAGGAGCACGACGAATAAGAGGGAGAGCGCGATTACAGCCCGAGCGCCCAGCGTGAAAGCCTCGCCTAAGTAAGTTAGCAGCAGCGTTGATGGGATCATGCCGAAGAGTGTTGATGCCGCGTATATAGGTAGAGATAACCCTGTAAGTCCTGCGCCGTAGCTGATTAGGTCAAAAGACAGGATTGGCAGCAAACGAGTCACAAAAATGAGCCCGCCTAATAGCCATTCTCCTTTCTCTTTTGAGAAGTAGATGATTTTGCCGGTTAGCGCTTTTACGGCTGAGCGTCCGAGCGATCGCCCAATAAAGTAAGCAATCAAACTGCCTGAAAACCCACCAATAACGCTGTAAATACCAGCAGGAATAGCGCCCCATACAGCGCCTGCTGCGATGGTCAAAGGTGCACCTGGAATCGGACTCATCACCACGGCCAGAGCAATGACTGCAATGTAAACCAAGATGCCCCAAACACCCGCATTGGTGACGGCTTGCTGTAACCCAACAGGTGTTAGTAGATTCGCGTCTACCTGAGTAGACACCCAGGCGTAAACCAGCAGAGACAGCAGCAGCACGGCTAACGCAATCAGGTTCTGCCTGTTCAATAGAAGTCTTAGTCGCCGCCTCTTTTTAGCCATCACTTTTTCTGTATAGTCAATCTCATCATCTTCTCCGTGTCTCCTGTAGCCTTTAAGTCTGTTGTATTTCCAATGTCCCCATCATGCCGCGATCTTCGTGGTCGAGCACATGACAGTGGTAAACCGTTTTACCTGCGTAGTCACGAAAAGGCATCCGAATCCGAACAGTTTCGCCGGGGCTCACTGACACCACATCCTTCCATGCCAGATAAGGCATAAGCTGACCATTCCGGCTGACAACTTGGAACTTGTTGGTGTGAACGTGAAAGGGGTGAGCCATTGATCCTGTATTCGTGATCTCCCAGTCCTCAACAGTATCGAGCGTTACCTGAGTGTCAATCCGGCTAGGGTCGAACGCTTTACCGTTGATCATAAACACCATGCCGCCGCCCATCATGCCACCGCTACCCATGCCGTGATTCAGGGCAAATTGTCGGGTTGTCTGCGGTTTTGGCAAGGGCTCAACTGCAATGAGCTGACTGGGCAAAGGCGTCTCATCAGTTTCGCCGTCGTAGGTAAGCGTTGCTACAGCTTCAACACGGTCTGAATTTTGCCTGTCCATCATGCCACCCATCATGCCGCCTTGCGCAGGATTGAAAGGCTGGTTGATTAAGCAATAGTCACCCGGCTTTTGATTTCCCTGCACCAGCACTTCAACCCGCTCACCAGGGGCTAATACAACATCACTTAGCTCGACAGGCGATGAGATAGCCCCACCGTCTGTGGCAATCAGGTGCATCGGATGATCTTTGAGCGATAGGCGAAAGAAACGAGAAGGGGAGGCGTTCAATAGTCGCAAGCGTAACAGTCCGCCTTTTGAAATAGTTATTGCCGGATTAACTCGTCCGCTGGCCGTTAGCAATCCGCCAGCGCGTCCTGTCATTGCCGCCATGTGGCCTGTATCAGAGATATTCCCATTGTCGTCTAGGGCAAAATCTTTAAGGACTAAGAACTCTTCTTTGGCCGCTTTAATTTCAGGAATTTCGTCTAGCTCGCCACGGATAATAAAGAGGCCAGCAAGTCCGCCGAAGAGTTGTTCGGCTACCAGGCCATGCTTGTGAGGATGATACCAAAAAGTGCCCGCTGGATGATTTTGGGGGATCTGGTATTCATAGGTGTGGCTCTTGCCAGGGGAGATTTCTAAAAATACATTGTCACCTGATCCGGTAGGCGGAATGTGCAAGCCGTGGTGGTGAATGTTTGTTGGCTGGTTTAACTGATTGGTAAAGCGAATCTGTACCTTATCGCCAGGTTTGGCTTCTAGCAGCGGGCCAGGGACTTTGCCATTGTAGGCGAGCAGGTTGGCAGTGCGATCGCCTAACTGTACAGACTGAGCCTTGGCTTCTAAATCCAAGCTGAGCAAACCGCCTTCACTTTTATAAGTTTGGAACTGAATCGGTTCAGAAACGGGCGTAGAAGAGAGTGGCTGTGACCTGGAGCACTGAGATAGCAGCATAGCCGCCGTAGTCCCTGCGCTCAGCCGTAAAAAGTCTCTCCGTTTTATCGTTCTCATGAATTGTCAACTAGATTTTCTATCAAGGGCAATTCTCTGCTTCCTTGATTTTGCCTCATGTCATATTGCCTCATCATGCCGCCTCTGCTCATCATGCCGCCCATAAACAAAGCGCTGAGCAGAAGGGTGGCGACAACACCTGTCAGGAGCCCGATTATAAATTTTCTGTTCATCAATAGATGTCCTCGAAATGTGGAAATAGAATTGTTTGAGACTTGTTACGGAATAGCCTTCTTTCAAATACTAACCTCTGCAACTCAACTATGGAGTCAAATCATTTGTATAGAATCAAGTCATTTGTATAGAATTAAGTCATTTGCAAAATGCGCCTAATTAGGAATATTCCGACAGAAAAATACGAAATAGCGATGAAAAATCAGCAGTTTTATAGAGAACAAACGCTGATGGCCTGTTGATAGCATTCAATTGTGAAATCGAGATGAAATGGGCTTATCTCAAAGGAGATAAGCAGTTGCTCTTCCTCAAGAGTGGTGTACGCACAAGTAAATTTTGTTACTTCTAGTGTGTACCCCTATTCCAGGATAACCGTATGCTTCTTCAACACGAGAAGTACCAGTCTAGTTTTGACAAGGCCATGGCCTGCATGGTGGAGTGCGAACACTGCGCCGAAGCCTGCATGGGCAATCCAGAGATGATCAAATGCGCTCGCATGTGTTTAGACACGGCTGAAGGCTGTCGAAGTTTAGCAACACTAATGGTACGAGGCTCTTACTTTATTGCGCCTCATGCCAAAGCCTGCGCTGAAGTTTGCAATACCTGCGCTGATGAGTGCGAAAAGCATGGTTCGAGCCACTGCAAAAAGTGCGCTAGAGCTTGCCGCACGGCTGCTGAAGCCTATCGCCAGATTGCAAAAGTTGCGGTCGCAGCTTAAATGTTCTGTCGCTGTATCCAAAGGTTCTAATAATGAAGCTTTGTTGCGATCGCCGGAGCCTACAGCCAGCTTGAAGGCTTAGCGTAGAGACAATCAATTTCTCTCACGAATATTTTAGGGAAACTTACCATGAGCCAGCCCAATCACCGTCAGCATGACACTGCCGGTCAGTCTACAGCGACTGATAGCGCTCATCAAAATGGTCATCAGGAACGCCCAATTGAGCAGCATAGCCATCACAGCGACCACAGTTCTCATGAGCATCATGGGCACGGCGCTCATGCGGGCCACGAGGGTCATGACAAACATGCGGGCCATAGTCCGGGCATGTTTAAGCAGCGATTTTTTGTTTCTTTGTTGCTGACGCTGCCTATTCTCTATTTCTCTACTCAGCTTCAGACCTGGCTAGGCTATCAGGCTGTTGCGTTCCCAGGTTCAAACTGGATTAACCCTGTTCTGGGCGTCGCTCTTTACTTTTACGGTGGCTGGCCGTTTCTAAAAGGCGCATGGCACGAATTCCACAGCCGAATTGCCATGATGACGCTGATTGCCCTGGCCATCACGGTCGCCTTTATTTACAGTCTGGCGGTGTCGCTAGGGCTTGACGGTAAACCGTTCTACTGGGAACTCGCTACCCTGATCGATATCATGCTGCTGGGTCACTGGATTGAAATGGCCTCGGTGAAGGGCGCGAGTCAGGCGTTGGAAGAACTCTCTACGCTGGTGCCTAATCAGGCACACCGGATGAAAAACGATCAGATCGAAGACGTGGCGGTGAGTGAGATTCAGATCGAGGATGTGATTCTCATTCGGCCTGGTGAACAGATTCCGAATGACGGCGAGGTGATTGAAGGGAATACCAGTGTCAATGAGTCATTTTTAACCGGTGAATCAAAGCCTGTTTCCAAGCACGTTGGCGATGAGGTGGTTGCGGGTTCGGTCAATACCGAGGGCTCTGTAAAGGCTAAAGTAACA
>JBBQAC010000252.1:0-6414 GCA_038315915.1 Phormidesmidales cyanobacterium | reverse complement strand
CCTCAACTTAGTCCTTGGCCTGCCGAAGCTGTTGCTTTGCCTGCTGCCAAAAAGTCTCTAGCGCCGCCTGGTCATATTCAGCCAGGGGCTTTTCGGCTTGAGATTCTACTTTTTCAAACCGGTCTGTGAAGCGGCGGTTTGTACCTTGCAGTGCGGCAGTTGGGTCGAGGCCGCGCCACCGGGCAATTTGAATGAGGAAGAACAGGACATCGCCTAGTTCGCTCTCCTGCGCCGCTTTGGATTCGTGCGCTAGAGCATAATGAAGTTCAGCTATCTCTTCATCTACTTTGCCCCAAACGGCTTCTATGTTGTCCCACTCGAAGCCCGCTTTGGCCGCTTTTTTAGAAATTTTCATCGCGCCTAGCAAGGGTGGCATGGAGCGAGCGTAGCGCCGGAGCTTGGGCGAAATCTGGGTCGGATCTTCAGTCTCTGCTTTCTCCTGAGCTTTAATTTGTTCCCAGTTCACTTTCACCGCTTCTGGCGTGTGCGCTTCTGTATCGCCAAATACATGAGGGTGACGGCGGATCATTTTTTCGGTGATGCCTCGGGCGACATCGCTCAGGTCAAAGTCTCCTTGATCTTGAAAGACTTGCGCTTGAAGAACAACTTGAAGCAACAGATCGCCCAGTTCTTCGGCAATGTCTGTTTTATCGCCTGACTGGATAGCGTCGACTACTTCGTAAGCTTCTTCGATGACGTAGGGTGTGAGGGTTTGCGGGGTTTGGGCTAAGTCCCAGGGGCAGCCGCCGTCAGGATTGCGAAGCTGGGCGATGACAGTAATTAGTCGCTGTAGTTCTGTTAGGGTTTGCTGAATCTGGTCTGTCTGAGAAGGGGCTGTCTGAGAAGGGGCTGTCATAAAACTATTCCACCACTAGGCGGAAGCTAAATAAGATGTGTTTTGAGTTTATCGGACGATCATGCTGGTAAGCGGCCCTGCAAAAGCCGGGGTAGTCGTCCCAGCCGCAGCCTTTGAGGATGACTTCGGAGTCGTCGGTGAGCGTGCTGGTGTATTCAAACACGTTACCGGCCATGTCTTCGATGCCGTAGGGGCTACGGCTTGCGGGGAAAGTGGCGATCGCACTCGTCCCCACCGGCCCATTTTTCGCCCAGTTGGTGCCGTCATCTCGCCACTCGCTGCCCCAGGGAAAGTAACGTCCATCTGTTCCCCGGGCGGCTTTTTCCCACTCTTGGGCGCTCGGCAGGCGGTAGGTGAGGTTGTCTTGCTGCGATCGCCACTCAATATAAGCCAGCGCATCTTCATAGGACACTAACACCACCGGATGCAGCTCCTGCCCTACCGGATACTGATCGCCTTCCCAGAGATAAGGCACTACCTCGCTGTAGTCGTGCACTAAGAAGCCCTGAGCCTGATAGTCTGCCGCTGAGATTCCTGGCTGCGAGTGCCCGGTCGCCTGTACAAATGCCTGATAGTCTTCATTGGTGACTAAGTTTTCGCTGAGGCAAAAGGCGGGTAGATCTATCGTTTGACGATCAGGTTCCCGGTCGAACCAGCCTCGCGCCCGGTAGCCCGCTTCTGCCTTAGCCACCTGTTCGGGCGAATCGGCGAAGCCTTCGGCGCTGATTTTGTAGGCATAGTCGCGTTCGGTGCGATCGCTCCCGGCAATAAAGTCTCCCCCCGCAACAAAGGCAAACCCCGAATGAGCCTCGCAGTCGGCCTCAGTGATGGGCTGCGCCGACGCATTCAGGTCTCCCGCCTGACAGCCAGCCATTAAAGAGAGCAGTCCTAACCCCAAGCCTTTGCTAATTGGCCTTATCATAAAGAGCATTCTTACTTTGCCGCCGCGTTCTGAATCTATGACTCAATATAACTGGCTGGTCACCGACGACGGAGAATGTCAGTCCTTTGGCACAGTGGACAATGAGCCGCCTGAGCGAACTTACCGGCTCTATCGCTTTTTGACCGAGCTAGAAGATATTTTGGAGCGCGAACCGGACGACGCTCTGCGGGTACAGGCGATTGTGCCGCTGGTGCGCAAGCTGCTGATCAGCTCCTACTGGCTACAAATGGAGCACAAACCGCCTTCTGAGAAAACCGGCTGGTCAGTAAACTTTCTTTACCGTGAGCACGAGTATCCGATCACGGTGCAAATGGTGGTTTGGGCACCGGGCAGCGAATCAAAAATTCACAATCATGCGACCTGGGGCATTGTCGCCATCGTCGGCGGGCAGGAAAAAAATACCTTTTGGCGGCAGCAACCCGAGAGTCCTAAAGACATCGAGTCTGCTGGAGAACAAATGCTTTACCCCGGTGATATTATCGGCTTCACTGGCAACGCCGTTCACAAAGTCGCACCTATCGGCGACGAGCCGACCGTTTCCTTTAATCTGTATGGCGTGACTGATCGCAGCAGTCGTTATAAGTATGACCCTGAAACCTTAGCCGCTGAGAAGTTTTAGATCCTACCCAACTTCTCCCCTATCCAACCCAAATAACCCGCTGATCCTCGCTCAATCGGCAGGGCAATCAGTTCCGGTGTGTCATAGCTGTGCAATTCCTGTACTTTCGCCGATAGCTCGTCAAAACGATCCAGCCGCGTTTTGATCACAAGCTGCCATTCGGTTTCGCGCTGCATTTTCCCTTTCCAGGTGTATATCGACTTGATGGGAAACAGGTTGACGCAGGCAGCGAGTTTGGCTTCGATCAGGGCGGTGGCAATTGCATCAGCTTCTGTTTCCGAGCCAACAGTGGTTAGGACAACGCCATATTCACTCATCAGCTTGCCATGGCTCGCCGGTCGCTGTGACTCATTTCAGTAGGGTAAGGTTCTTCCAGGCAAGCACCCGTCAAGTCTGCACCTGACCAGTCCACATGTGTCGCATCTATGCGTCGCAGGTCAGCCCGCATCAGCTTAGCCCGGTGTAGATGCGCGTGATTGAGGTTGGCTCCGGCCATTTGAGCATCCTGAAGGTCGCTATTTTGCAGGCTAGCTTCACTGAAATTCGCTGCGGTTAAGTCAGCCGCTCTGAAGCTGGCCCCTTTGAGTTTGGCTGCTTTAAAGCTGACCCCGCTCAAGTCCATGCCGTCAAAATTGAGCCCGTTGAGAAAAGCCTGATCAAAGTTGACCTCTGTAAAGCGGGTGGAGGCGATCGCCCCGCCCACCAGCCGAACCCCGCTCAAATTGGCCCAGGAGCAGCTCGCTGCTGTCAACTGCGCGTTGCGCAAATTCGCCCCGGTCAAGTTAGTGCCGCTGAAGTTAGCTTCCACCAACTGGGCTGAGCGCAGATTGACATGGGCTAGCTGAGCGCCGCTCACACTGGCCCTGGTAAAATCTGCTCTGACGCCAAAGGCTCCTCGCAAATTGGCTTTTGTCAGCGTCGCCGCGACCAGACAGCTATCGCTCAGCTTGGCAAACATCAAATTCGCCCGGCTCAAATTCGCCCCGGAAAAGTTTGCCTTGGTTAAAAATGTTCGGCTCAAATTTGCGCCCGTCAGATCGGCCCCGGAAAAGTTAACCCCCACCAAAATTTGGCCGCTAAAGTCAGCGCCAGCCAGCGGAAGCCCTCTAAAATCTCGATAGCCTTCTTCATAGAGGCGTAGGACAGCTTGGGATTGCATAAGGTAGCCTGATTAGGTCCGCTCCCTTTAGCGAAAGTTGCACAGCAGGCGCTCGGCAAAAATATCTGCTGCGAGTGCAAGCTAAACGTGCAATTGGCGCGGTGGGGAGATGGATGCACCTTCTTAGCTGATGCAATATCAGCAGAACGTTGCGATCCAATCCCTAAGATAGTCTCTGACTATAGAGGTGTGGCTGAATGATTCAGCTTAGTTACATACTCACTAAAAACTTTAGAAACCACCGCAAACGTTTAGAAACACTCTCAGGAATATAGAGCGCAAAGACATAAACAGTGTTGTCTCAAATATGCCTGGGCGCGATCGCCTTTCCCTGTTCAAACCATCGCCAGCGCCATTTACAATGCCTACAAAGATCGGTTTTGCTTTACTGTGGCTCAGTTTCAGCCTCTATGCCTTCACCCTAGCACCGCCCCAGCAGCCAGACACACTGACGCTGATTACAGATCTTTCGACAGGGCAGTGGGAGGGCATTAATCCGCTTATTGTTACACTCTTTAACCTGATGGGAATATGGCCGATGATCTATGCCTGTCTGGCGCTAATTGACGGCT
Source organism: Phormidesmidales cyanobacterium (assembly GCA_038315915.1). Lineage (GTDB taxonomy): Bacteria > Cyanobacteriota > Cyanobacteriia > Phormidesmidales > Phormidesmidaceae > Phormidesmis. The sequence goes on along the minus strand of JBBQAC010000252.1, from coordinate 2,265 downwards.
GTGGCCAAAAAATCCCTGCCTGGCCCTTCGTGACGGCCTCGTTTGGCGTGGGTGCTTTTGCCCTACTCCCCTACCTGGCCCTCCGCGACAGCAATCCCTCCTTTAACACTTCCAAAAACTTTTTATTAACCGTCATCGATTCGCCCTGGACAGGTCGCCTTCTTACCCTCGGTACGCTCTTGCTGCTGGGCTATGGCACTATCAATGGCAGCTTGAGTGCGAACTGGAGCGACTTTGTAACCCAATGGCAAACCAACCGGTTCATCCATGTTATGAGCCTGGATTTTTGTCTGCTATGTGCGCTCGTTGCGCCGCTGCTGAAAAGTGATATGGCCAAGCGCGATCTGCACAGCCCTATTCTGTTTTGGACGGCCACGCTCGTCCCCCTTTTAGGCATTCTTTTGTATCTTTCCATTCGCCCGCCGCTCGCTCATACCGATACTGCTAATCAAATCTCTCTTTCCTCATGACTTCTCAATGTCAGTGCATCCGGCAAAATATTGGTATCTGGCACGGCTCTTTTACTCAGTTTTTGCCTGATGGTGGTGTAGTTCTCAACAAGAGTGAATACGAAGCGCACAGTGGTCGCTTTACAGTGGTCGCTTTGTCCAAGAGCTGTCCCTCTCAAACAACCCATTGCCAGAGTCAGAGATTTCTCAGGAACTATTTTTTTTCGAAGGGGATCTCACTTATCAGCTGATGCCGCTGCCGAATGGCGCTTACTGTCTGCTACCGCGAACAATTGAAAAAATATCGCGTTTCAACTCGAAGTTGGCTGGTTAGGCGCAGGGGGCGATCGCTCACGCCTTATCCGCTACTACATTTCCAAAGGGATTTGGACAGACTCAGCCCTGATAGCCGATGGCCTGACCTCGTAGCGAGCCGATGGGACAGGGTGCGTGAGACGTTTCTGTCTTTCGACATATATTGATAAAAATGAACAGAAAGTGGACAGTCTTTGACCTTTCCGCAGCCACAGTTACCGACTACATTGCAGTTATAGATGTGTGTAGCTGATTGATTACTGTACTGCCAAACAAAAAAGCTAAGCAATGCTTCATAGAGCACTCTACTGCAAAAGTATGGGCAGACATGTTGTTTTTAGCACTCAAGGGTCTCAGTAATCTCAACAGTGGAGGAGGCTTTAACGCCTATTTCTCTATTCCCCTCTATTCCCTTTGAGAGACCGACTCTGTTACTCGCTTGCTCTAGCATTGAGTGGGTGAAGAATCCTATAGACAAAAGTTAGAGATTAACTACGTTGTTTAAATGCTAATCACGCTGTTTAAATATTGATTATGTTTAGGAGACATCAATATGAAGAGACCCGAAAAACTGTCAGCCTCACGCCGTAGCCTCATGAAATGGGGGCTTTTTGGCTTTGGAGGTTTGATGGTCGCCACGCTACCTAAGGCAGTGATTGCCCAGTCAGGCACTAGCACCCTTACTTTCAATGCCGATGATGTCGGCATTCTCAACTTTGCTTTGCTGTTAGAGGAATTGGAGGCTGCTTTTTATGCCGCCGCTGCCGACTCCGGTAAGATCACAGACAGTAAAGAAATGGAATACGTAAGAGTTCTGGGTTCACAAGAGGCCGCTCACGTTACTTTCTTAAGAGGAGTTCTGGGCGATCAGACGCTGTTTGAAACAGAAGATATCAGCTTTAACTCGGCTGGCTTGAATGCTATTTTGAGCGATCGCGACACCATTTTAAACACAGCGGTTGCGCTAGAAGACGTGGGCGTTCATGCTTACAATGGCGCTGGCCCTAGCCTGACAAACCCAACCTACATTTTGGCAGCGGGTTCGATTGTCTCAGTCGAAGCGCGTCATGCAGGCGGCGTACGGGCCCTTTTGGGTAGACCCACTACTGAGCCCGACAGTGATCGCCTAGTCGGAGATGAAGACCTTGTCGCTAGCCTTAACCCGTTCAAAGGAAGGGCTTACGACGAACTCTACTCTCCCAAGCAAATCGTAGAAATCGTTGGCTCACTCGGCATTATTAACAACCCAATTGACGGCGCACTCGTTGCGTAGCCCTAGGAGGAATTCCATGAAATTGTTTAAAATTAGAACTTCACCACAGAGTCAGACGCTGCGATCGCTGTCCCCTCTTTTGGCAACTTTAGTCAACCAATGCTCCCGCAAGGTACAAAAGCTAGCGGCAGGCACGGTTCTCGCCCTGCCCCTGGCAGCGCTAATATTCTTTCTGGGCGCTGTCTCTCCCGCCTATGCTCAAACGACCGTCTTGACACCCAGACAAGT
>JBBQAC010000317.1:0-4293 GCA_038315915.1 Phormidesmidales cyanobacterium | reverse complement strand
GCGGTCGGGCTCCAGATAAATGCTTGCAAACCTATGGCGCTTACGCCCGGTCTCACCCGGCGGTGCACGAGCAGGGGCTGCGGCTCTTGCTGGGTACGGTGATGCAGCAGGCCGCTGCCAAAGGCTTAGCCGCCCAGCCGGTTTTCTCTTTTTATCATGGTGAAGTCAACCGGGTGATGGTGCAGATTGGTCGGCAGGGAGCCTGGGACTCAGCGCAGTACGGATTTTTGGCCTACTGCCATGCCTGCGGTCACTTTCAAACCGTGGCCTGGAAAAAGCTGGGACGTGTCTCATGCGGTTGCTGTGCCCCTTCCCCACCAGTGATCAGCGGGCCAATGTGGCTGGGATCGTTGCATAATCAGGACTATCTAACAGCGATGCGTCAAATTGTAGAACAGCGGCAGGCGAGTCTGACCCAATCCCAAAGCTGGGAAAAGTGCCAAAAGCTGATACAAATCATGCAAGCCGAAGCCGATCTGCCGCCCTACTACTACCCGCTGGCAGAAGTCGGCAGGCGCGGCAAAATAGACATTCCGCCCCGTGAAGCTTTGCTTGCTAGCCTTCGTCAGCAGGGCTTCACCGCTGTGCAGACTCACCTTGATGCGCAGGCCATCAAGACGAATGCGCCCATATCAGCCTGCATACAAGTCGCGACTCAAGTGCATAAGCAACTGTCACAGCCACCGCTTTCGCCGGAATAGGCACTCGGTACCTTGAAAGTAACTATACTGAAGTACTGAACTTGACTAGATCGACAATGCCAGAGGCCAGAAACAGCATGAAAATGGTTTTTGTAGGGTTAGCTATTGTGGTTGCCGCTGTGGGTGGCGGCATCGGCTACGCCGCGATGAAAACGATGACTACACCTGACTGGTACAGCGCTAACAGGAGCGAATCGGCGACTGTTCTATCTGAATCTTCGCTGGCTTCGCCGGTTGCCATATCGCCCGGAGATGTTGTGATCTCAGCTGATGAACTCAATCAAATGGTGACTGAGGCGATCGCCCAGCAACCCTACACCGCGCCACTGCTCGACGTTGCCAAAGGCGTCAACACTTCTATCAAAGATGGCCGGATTGAAAGCGGTGTGGTAATGAACTTAGCTGATGTCCCGCTGGAGGCTTTGCCAGTCGAAGGACAACAGGCAGTAGAAAAGCTCACGCGAACCTTTCCCTTCCTGGCCAATCGCGATGTTTACCTGGGCGTTGAAGGTAGCCCAAAAATTGTGAATGGAGCCCTTAGCCTGGAAGATACTCACGTCAAGCTGGGCCAGCTACGGCTACCGGTTGCCAATATTGCTAGTCAGCTCGGCCTTTCTCAGACCGATATTGAGGCGCAGATAGAAGCAGCCCTCTCGCAGCAAGGACTCACGCCTGACGATATTCAAATCGTCGACGGACAGCTTGTGATTACGGGCTTACCGCAATAATCCTGATGCAGCCGCCAGAATGGTCTACTGCTCTTGTATCAGGCGCATGTAATTTTGCTTAAGCTGGATATTGCTCTTGGCCATTTTCTCAGAGAGGCCAGCTTCAGCGTCGCTCAAGCTTTCGTAAAACATAGCCGAACGCTGGACAGAGAGATACTCTTTCCAAAGCTGCTTGAGTAGTTTGGCCGCTTCTGGACTTTCTGCTTTGACCTGAGGCAGTAAGGCTTCGAACTGACTGTCGGCCTGCTCGTAGTTTTTACCGTCTTTGGCCAGAGAGATAGCTCCCGATAGCGTCACTTCGAGCAGACTCTTTTCAGGGGCTTGCTCGTCAGGTCGCGCTTGGTTTTGTCCAGATTGATTGGAAGATTGGTCAGCCATATGAGATGGAATCGAGGGGTTGCAGCATTTTTATCATGCGCTATTGAGAGGGGCGATCGCCTCTACAAAAGTGCAGAAATCCAACAGTGCAGATAGGCGACTTCACACCCCTTCTCAACTAGCAGCGCCCCAACGACAGCCTAGCGACAGTAAGTCGTACAGCCCCAATGCCCACTGTGAGGAAGCCTCGGCCCATGCCAGCCTCGTCGCCGCAGCTCATCGGCAATCAACCCATTAATTCCGCAGTGAGCCACCAGCACGACCGTCTCCGTTTGCGAGCAATCCTCTAACAAATCCGCCGCTGCTCTTGCCCGCGCCCTAGAGCCCGCCAGCGTCTCGCCGTGCGAGCTGTAGCCTAGCCGCCACAGCGCCAGCGCAATCACTGACCAGGTCAGCGCCGACAAGCGCAAATGGCGAGAAAAGTCGACCGGAAACTCAACCTCGCGAAATTGCGAGTCAACAATGGGCGCTACTGGCACTCCCAGCAATTCGGCGGTGTGCAGCGCCCGAGGACGATTGCTAGAAAACACGCGATCAGCTCTGGCCATCACCTGGCGCACCGCCAGCGGCGGCAGTGCCCGCTGCGCAATTTTGGCGGCATCGTAGCGCTCTACAAACCGCCGAAACTGATGCCCTCGCACTGGCTGTCGTAGCGACACCGCAGGCGGGCCATGACGAATCAGCGTAATCCGCTGGCTAGTCGGCAAGCATCTGAGCGACATGCGGGTGAGCGTATCATCAGGAAGCGGGCGTAAGTGAGAGAGCATCTGGGTCATCGTGCGGGTAATCATTTGGCGATCGCCCCAAGAAGCGGCTGGCAATAGCGTAAAATTTGCATCAGTAATAGGCGATAGCAGGCGACGAATTCTATGGTGAATGCGGTTTCTAACCCTACTGAGACCTCTTTGGGTCAGCCTAGTTGGCAGCAGCTAGCAGATAAAGCCCTGCGCAGCCAGGCTCTCACTCGCACCGAATCACTTGCCGTTCTTCAGGCTCCAGATGACGCTATTCTCGATCAGCTCGCAGCTGCGTACCGGGTTCGTCGTCATTACTGGGGCAACCGCGTGCGGCTGCACTTTTTGCTCAATGCCCAGAGTGGTCTCTGCCCTGAAGACTGTCACTATTGTTCCCAGTCTAAGATTTCAGGTGCAGAAATTGAAAAATATCCGCTGATGGCGACCGAGAAAATTGTCGCTGCCGCTGATCGCGCTCACCAGCTCAAGGCAGGGACTTTTTGTATGGCCATTTCTGGCCGTACCCCCAGTGAAAAAGTGTTCGCTGGCGTTTTGGACGCGGTGCGCAGCGTTAAAGAAAAATATCCCATGCGGGTGTGCACAACGCTGGGACTGCTGGATGAAGATCAGGCCCGACAGCTCGCCGCCGCCGGGGTAGATCGCATTAACCACAACCTGAATACGGCTGAAGCGCACCACGCTGATATCTGCACGACCCACACCTTTCAAGACCGCCTTTCTACTGTGCAAGCTGTACAGGCAGCGGGCCTGACGACCTGCTCGGGCGGCATTTTCGGTATGGGCGAATCGGATGATGACATTGTGGATTTGGCCCTGTCGCTGCGTGAGCTGAATGTGACTAGCGTGCCGCTGAATTTTTTGATTCCGATTGCGGGTACGCCCTTTGCTGAGCGCTGTGAGCTAACGCCTCAGCGCTGTCTGCGCATACTGTGTCTGTTTCGGCTGCTGTTGCCCGCGCAGGAAATTCGGATTGCAGGCGGGCGAGAAGTGCATTTGCGATCGCTCCAGCCGCTCGGCCTCTATGCCGCGAACTCTATTTTCGTGGGGGACTATCTCACCACTCCTGGCCAATCTGCCCAGCAAGACTACGCGATGATTCGCGACGCCGGGTTTGTGATCGAAACAGCGGCCGCCAAACCCCTTGGTGTGGTGAACAGTCAATTAGGCATAATGAAAGATACTTCTTGCCCCCTGTAGCTACATGAGCGCCCGTCGTTTATTTATTGGAGATGTCCACGGTCAATACGATGGGCTGATGAGGCTGCTGGCGATAGTGGCCCCCACCTCAGCCGACCAGCTACACTTCGTTGGCGATCTGATCGACCGGGGCCCTAAGAGTGCGCAGGTCGTAGAATTTGTCCGTCAGGGCAATTACCTTTGTGTGCTGGGCAACCACGAGCAGTTGCTGCTCAGCGCCTTCCCCGACGATGAGAATTCTCACCTTGAAGCCTTTCATCGCTGGCTCAATAGCGGCGGTCAGCCGACCCTCACCAGCTACCCCAGTACCGAAGCGCTCTTAAAGCACGTGCAGTGGCTCAAAACCTTGCCCCTGTATCTGGATTTGGGCGATATCTTTTTAGTCCATGCTGGGTTGAATCCCCACAAGCCTCTGAGCCAGCAGAGTTCAATCGACTTTTGCTGGATTCGAGATGTGTTTCACGCCTACCCCAGGCCCGCGCTCAAAGGTAAGCGCATTATCACCGGGCATACAATCACCTTTACCCTACCCGG
>JBBQAC010000127.1:0-12517 GCA_038315915.1 Phormidesmidales cyanobacterium | reverse complement strand
TTTGAATCCGCCTCTACCATCGCTTCTACCAGGGGCTGCATGGCCAGCGAGTTGCCCCGCTGCCCCAACTCCCAGATCGCCTTGCGCCGCCTAGCCGGATCGGGCGTACGCAGATCGCTGATAAGTCCGTCAATAATGTCTATTTGGGCCAGGGGCATTGCTTCACCCATTTGACCGTTGGCTGTCAGCGATGAGGCATCAGCAGCGGGCGCTGTAAGTTTTGTCGCTGACTGGCTAGAGAATTGACCGGCTAGATAGGGCAACCCGGTGGTGGGAGCAGTATTGACATCACCTTGCCAGCTTCTGTCGTCATCGGCTTCAGCCTTGCCGCGATTAGCAATAAAAAATCCTATGCCAAAACTGGCTACCAGCGCCCCTAAACCCAGGCTTAAGCCCAATACCTTGCCTAAGCTGCCTTTATCCTTTGCTGTAGCAACAGGGGTCTGATCATTTACTTCAACAGACGGGAGGTTGGTGCCAGGGGAAGTCGGTGAAGCGGGTGCTTTCTCTGGTGCGTTCTCTGGCGCGATCTGCGTCAGTGGGTCAGCAGATTGTTCTGAGGCGGCAAATGACTGAAGCTGCTGCCACGTATTTTCGTCCAATCTGCCAGTCGGCTCTAGTGCCACTGCGCTCTGAAAATCGCTGACTGCTCGCCGGGTTGCCAAACCGTAAATGCCATCGACAGGGCCACTGTAGTATCCGCTTTGCTGTAACCGGCGCTGAAGCGCTTCGACAGCACTGCCGCGAGATCCTACGTCGAGAGCTGTCGTTGCCGAACTCCCAGAGGCTTGCGCGATCAGCACCTCGGCAGTCGACGCTCTAACCGCTTCCGCTGAAGATAAGCCCGGTAGCACAGTGGCCGTGCTCTTAATAGCCCAAGCCGGGGCGCTCAGGGCGCTCAGGCAAGTTAGAAATACCAAAGTAGAACGCCGAATCATTACTATCCCTATCTATCTTTTCGATGTCTGGCGACCTTTTATAAGTAAAAACTCGTAACAGATACTTTTGAAACACTACAGAGTGCTTTATCCAAATACCGGATAGCAAGAAGACTTTTCTACAGTGGCCTGGATCCGCCTTCTATGCCAAAATTTTCAGTTCTGAGTGTGCTAGCACTCCATAGAATGCCCGCTTGAGCTTGATTTGATGCTGCCTAAAATGCCAATTGACCAGTGTCCCAGTCTGCGTACCTTTAACTATATTGTCTTCAAGCTTACCAGGCAAATTCAGCAGTGGGCCACATGTCCACCCAAACGGACAAAGATGCACAATTTGATAAAAAATTGATAAAGCGTTATTGCCCAGAATATTCGACGACTCAAAAGACGATTTAAAGGAATGTAGATATTGCCGATGCCCTAATCAATAGGCTCTTGAGATGTCGGTGATTCGGGAGGAGGAGCCGTCAGCGAGATAGGCCAGCGAGCGGTCAGCCAATCAGCGAGAAGGGTTCGCTGATTGATCAGATAAATGCTTATTAGCGTTAAGCAAACACCGCTCCATTGCAGCCGACTCAGGCTTTCAGAAAGCAGTAGCGTACTGAATAGCAGCGCAAATATGGGTGTTAAAAATGTCAGTGCGCTTAAGCTAGTCAGGTTTCCCTGAGCGGCGATATAAAAGAAAACACCGTAGGCGATCGCACTGCCAAAAATAGTCGCATAGCTCAGCGCCAGCCAACCGGGTAGCGAAATGCCTTGCCAGGGTGCTGATTCACTGGTCAGCGAAAGCACCATCAGAGGCGCACCGCCCAGCAGCATATGCCAGCCCGTCGCCGCCACCGGATCGGCCCACCGCGCCACATACCGGATCAAGATAGTTCCACCCGCCATCGACAGCGCGGCCATTAGCATTAGCCATTCGCCCTGCTGAAATAGCCCAGACCACAGTTCCTGCTCAAAAGTAATTGCCGGGGCGATCGCCGACTCAGCGCCTTGCACTTGGAATAAGCCCAAAATCCACTCATCGGGCAGACCGATAAAGCTGATGCCCACTAATCCCACCAGCAGACCCATCCACCCTAAAGGCCCGATCCACTCCTGAAAAAGAAAACGCGCCATAATCGCCACGGCCAAAGGTTGAGAGTCGATCATTACAGATCCGAGTCCTGCTCCTGTGCGCTCTAGCCCTTGAGCCAGGAACCCTTGAAATAGCGTGCCGTCTACCAGTGCAAATAAGCTAATCCATAGCCATGCTCGCCACCCTTTAGGCTGCTCCCGGCCCAATAGCACAGAAACCACAATCACTAATAGACCAGCGGGCACCAGCCGAACGCCTGCTAAAAATAGGGGAGTGGTTTCTGCCATGACGCCTTTCATGGCCACCATTGCGGTACCCCACAAAAAAAATGGCGAAATTAGCACCAGTGGGTTGGCGACTAATGTTGACAGCGGCTGCGGCAAAGGAATCCGGGGAGCGTTGCGGGATGCCCGTGCGTCGTCGGGTTCAGGGCGAAAATCCATTCTTTAAAGGCAGATTAAAGCAGTAAGGGGGCGGCTAAATTGTTGCGGCTGAAGCGCTATCAAGGTGCGCATGACAGGCCGTATACTTACTTTAAAGTAATGTAAAGCACAGTGCACCCCGATACCTTTATGATTTGGCCTTTTAAGCCCCGCTACCGTAAACAAGTTGCCCGGATTGAAGTGAATGGGGCGATCGCCGGAGCCACTCGCAAGCGGGTACTGGAGGCGCTTAAAGAAATAGAAGAAAAAAAATTCCCGGCCCTGCTGCTGCGAATAGATAGTCCCGGCGGTACGGTCGGTGACTCTCAAGAAATTTACAGCGCCCTCAAGAAATTACAGGACAAGGTCAAAATCGTCGCCAGCTTTGGTAATATTTCCGCTTCGGGCGGCGTTTATATCGGCGTTGGGGCTCACCATATCGTGGCGAATCCGGGGACGATTACCGGCTCTATCGGCGTTATCTTGCGCGGCAATAATATCGAAAAGCTGCTCGACCGGATTGGCGTCTCTTTCAAAGTGATCAAGTCTGGCCCTTATAAAGACATTCTGGCCTTTGACCGACCGCTGACACCGGCTGAAGAAACCATTTTGCAGGAGCTGATTGACACCAGCTATGGTCAGTTTGTGCGTACGGTGGCAGAAGGCCGAAATTTGTCTGAGGAGAGCGTTAGAGCGTTCGCTGATGGCCGTGTATTTACGGGTGAGCAGGCGCTGGCTCTGGGCGTGGTAGACCGACTCGGCTCAGAAGAAGATGCACGGCGCTGGGCGGCTGAACTGGGCGGTCTTGACCCCGAAAAGGCGGAATGTTACACCTTTGAAGAGAAAAAGCCGCTAGTGAGCCGGTTGCTGCCAGGGAATCAGTCACCGCTAGCGATTTTCCCAGCGTACCTGCCTCAGGCGATGGCCCAGCTAGACTTTGAAGTGGCGACCAGTGGCCTGCCGCTATGGATGTACCAGCCCTTAAGCATGTCTGACTCGGTGAAGCGGTTCTAGGACAGCGTCGGGTGAAAGCTCGCTGGAGAATCAATGGTTAAATGTTAAATAGGGAAGCGTGAGATAGCAAAGGAAGAGAGAGCCGTGGACTGGCAGATCCAAGCCATTCGGGGGGCAACCACCGTTTCAGAAAATTCAGTAGAAGCCATCGCAGAAGCGGTTACCGAGCTGCTCGATGCAGTGGAATCACTCAACCATTTGGATCCTACGCAAATTATTAGCGCTACTTTTTCGGTGACGCGCGATTTGGATGCTGTGTTTCCGGCAGCGATCGCCCGCCCCCGCCCCCGCTGGGACTGTGTCCCCCTGCTCGATGTCCAGCAGATGCACGTCGAAGGCAGTCTGCCGTGCTGCATTCGCCTGATGATTCACACCTATTTGCCTGTGCGCCAGAGCCAGATCAGACATGCCTACCTCCGGGGTGCCCGTGATTTAAGACCTGACCTCTGCCTCACTCCTGACTAGCCTCGCCCTTTTGAAAGAGCCTTTCGAGGCTCAAGGTCTCCCCTGCGAGACTTTAGGCAAACTCGCCAAACCACTACGATCTGAAGGTAGAAATAAGCGAGGAACCATTCACTATGGTCACTAGTTCACAGGCTTCTAAGTCTTCTGAGCCCAATATTCCCGACGATATTGCCAAGGAATATTCAACCTACAGCGGGCTGACCACCGACGATAAGCTAGGTCTGCTGTGGGTACTTTATGAAAATATGGGCGGCTCGATCACGCCCGCAGCTCCCGGTGCTGCTGAGCCCCAGTTTACGCAATCTCTACTTGACGATGTCGAAGCAATGGAGCAGTCCGACCAGCTCGCTTTTATGCGCGACCTGGTAGATCGCAAGAAAACCGATCAAACCGAGGTCTACAGTGGCTTTACTGAGAACAACAAGCTGGTGTTCTGGTACGAGCTATCTCAAGGCATGAGTAACGGCGAAATTATCCCCGTTCCTGATGATTACGAGCTGCCTTCGAATGCTGCGCAGTCCTTCAACGACATTGCCGCGCTCGACTTTGAGCAGCAGATTACGCTGCTGCGCCATGCGGCTGTAGCAATGGGTGTCTAAGCTCTCCCGCAGAGCATTGTTCTGGGCATAACCCATTTTTCAAAAAAAAGCCTGCCATCTTACCGGCAGGCTTTTCTGTGTTTAGCAGAAGGCGCTTGTCGCAAATAGCTCAGCAGCTACCTGCCCTTTTTGGGCTTGGGATGAAAGCGAATGCCCAAGAACAAATCGTAAACAAAGCCCATAAAGTCCTTGGTTTGCATCAATCCCAATGACTGAGGCGACCCCTTCTCATCGAGCAGCGGCTTCATCACTTCGTAGGTGCTTTTGTACTTGTACCAGGGAATAGAAGGCCACAGGTGGTGTATCAGGTGGTAGTTCTGACCCATGATCAAAAAGTTGAGCAGGCCACCGGGATAAACGCGGGCGTTTTGCCAGCGGTTGCGCGTCTTAAAAGGACGGTGGGGCAGGTAGTCAAAAAATAGGCCCAGCGCCAAACCCACGACCAGAGCGGGCGAAAACCAGTAATTAAACAGATAGTCAATAAAGCCAAAGTAGCAGGCAGCATACACAAAAGCGCCTACCGCAAATCGGCTTAAGAGCCATTCTAAAAGCTCGTATTTTTTCCACAGTCGCCGCTGGAAAAAATAAATTTCGTGATAGAAGAATCGAGCTGCAATTAGCCAAAGCGGGCCGCCGGTCGAGACAAAATGATCGGGGTCATTCTCGGGGTCATTCACGTGGGCATGATGCTGCAAGTGCACCCGCGTAAAGACTGGAAAAGTGAAGCCCAGCATTAAAGCGCTGCCGTGACCCAGCGCCGCATTGATAATGGGATTGCTGTGCGCCGACTTGTGCGAGGCGTCATGAATGACGGTACCAACCAGATGTAGTGCCACTGTATTAAGGACAAAACAGCACCAACTGGGGAAATCCCAGTGAAAATATCCCACTGTTGAAACAATTACAAGAGAGACAGCCCCGAAAAAAATTAGCAAATTAGGGCTCATGCCGCCATCTGCATCTAGAAACCGCTTAGGGACTCTCCGGGTTACTGCCAGGGGCTCTACTGCCACAGGCACCATACATTCGCTCCTTCATACCACGTTTTCAGGTATACGTTCTTCGGTAGTATACGCTACCTGAGATTAATAATAAAGTTTTGTGACATTGCTTCAGGACATCTTGATGACCGGGCTCGTCAGGGATTGTCGCGGTCACCATGCAAGCCATCTCGCGCCTGTAAGCTACCCGTTAAAAGGCATTGACAGAGCACTGTCAGATGAGTTGAAAGCAAGTATACCTAGCAAGTGTCTCACTATCTATTCTAAATTTCTCTGCATTTTTATTTAATTAACGATTAATTTTACAGATGATTTGCCGTCACAACTGGGCAGAGTCGTAAATGGTCATCAATTTCCCGAGTTTTCTGAGACGTTAGCTGCCACTGTTTGGGCCTCACAATGGTATCGTTTGAGCAGCTATTTTTCTTGAGTTCTTACTGATAAGCGTATGCGATTTTCCAGCGGAGTTACGCGCCCTGCCCTGCGCCGAACTAAAATCGTCGCGACCATTGGCCCTGCCACTGAAGACCCAGATACGTTAAGAGCTTTGATTGAGGCAGGTGCAACGACGCTGCGGCTCAACTTTTCTCACGGCACCCAAGAAAACCATCAGAAAAATATCAAGCTCATCCGTCAAATTTCTTTTGAGCTGAATCAGCCTGTGGGTATTTTGCAGGATTTGCAGGGGCCAAAAATCCGGCTAGGCAAATTCAAAAATGGGCCAATTCAGTTGGCGAAGGGCGATAGGTTTGTCCTCACGAGCCGCATCATTTCGGGCACTCAGGAAGAAAGCTCAGTGACCTATGAGCCTCTAGTTGAGGAAGTGCCTGAGGGGGCTATCATTTTGCTGGATGATGGCAAGGTAGAAATGAAGGTGGTCAGCAAAGATTGGGAGCAACGTAACTTAAACTGCGAGATTGTAGTCGGCGGCAAGCTTTCCGATAGCAAAGGTGTCAACTTTCCGGGCGTTTACCTGTCGATTAAGGCGCTGACTGATAAGGATCGCAAGGATCTTTTGTTTGGGCTGAATCAGAATGTGGACTGGGTAGCGCTGAGCTTCGTGCGCAATCCGCAGGACGTTTTAGAAATTAAAGAAATCATCCAAAACGCGACGACTCGCCGGGTGCCGGTGATTGTCAAAATCGAAAAGCATGAAGCGATTGAGCAGATGGATGCCATTCTTTCCCTGTCGGACGGGGTGATGGTGGCGCGGGGTGATTTGGGGGTAGAACTGCCCGCTGAAGATGTGCCAATTCTGCAAAAGCGGCTGATTGCGACGGCTAATCGCTTGGGTATTCCAGTGATTACTGCCACGCAAATGCTCGATAGCATGGTCGATAGCCCGCGCCCGACCCGGGCTGAAGTCTCCGATGTGGCGAACGCTATTTTTGATGGCACTGACGCGGTGATGCTCTCGAATGAGACGGCTGTGGGTCAGTTTCCAGTGGAGGCGGTAGCGACAATGGCCCGGATTGCTTGCCGCACTGAAACCGAGCAGATGCAGCGATACCACGAAGATTTTGGCGAAGGGAACACGATTCCGAATGCGATCAGTCAGGCTGTGGGTCAGATCTCTCACCAGCTCAGAGCTTCTGCGATTATGACGCTGACGCGCACTGGAGCCACAGCTCGCAATGTGTCTAAGTTTCGGCCCAGGGCTCCGATTTTGGCGGTGACGCCTTTGGTCGATGTTTCCCGGCAGCTTCAGGTCGTGTGGGGCGTGAATCCGCTGCTGGTGGTCGATTTGCCTTCTACCGGGCAGACCTTTCAGGCAGCGATGAACGTAGCCCAGGAAGCGTCACTGGTGCAAGATGGTGATTTGGTGGTGATGACAGCAGGGACTTTGCAGGGAGTGGCAGGCTCTACCGATTTGATCAAGGTGGAAGTGGTCACCGCTGTGCTAGGTCACGGCAGAGGCGTGGGGGAAGGCTCTGTCAGCGGGCGAGCGCGAATTGCTCATGATACGGCGGCAATCAAGGATTTCCACCCCGGTGAGATTTTGGTGGTGCCTCGTACGAGCGCAGACTACGTGGATGCGATTCGGCGAGCGGGCGGGATCGTGACTGAGGATGACAGCATGACCAGCCACGCGGCTGTGCTGGGGCTACGGTTGGGCATTCCGGTGGTGGTTGGGGTAGCGAGGGCAACTGAGATTATCCGCAACGGCACTATCATCACCTTAGATGTGAGTAAAGGCGAGATCCGCTCGGGCGCGTTCAATGCACCGCAGCAGGTAGCGTTGGTGTAGTGGATTATCCAGGTTGGCGACTATCGGTTGTAGAAGGCGGGGGAGCCGCGATAGATGCGATCGCGCTGCCCCTGTGAAAGCCTCGACGATCCCGAATAGTTTTCTGGCTGGTGAGATGGCTCTCGGTTGTTATTGTCGTAGGACTCTAGCGATTGAAACGGCGTGACGAAGGTGTGGTTCTTACGGTCATAGGTGAGGACGGAGCCGTCTTCGATGTTGTAGATCCAGCCGTGGAGGGCGATTTCGTTTTTGTGGAGATGCGATCGCACCGAAGGATACGTCCGCAAATTATCGATCTGCGTCAGCACGTTTTCCGCCACCAGCATTGCCAGTTTTTCCTGCTTGTCTAAGTGACCATAGTGCTCCTCGACCATCTCGCGCGTGCCCTCGGTATGCTTCAGCCAGTTGTAGACCAGCGGCATTTTATGCTCTAGCTCGCCTACTTGCAGCAGCCCTTTCATCGCGCCGCAGGTGGTATGCCCGCAAACAATAATATGCTCCACTTCTAGAGACTTAATGGCGTATTCAATCGTTGCCCCTTCACCGCCGTTGGTTGCCCCGTAGGGCGGGATGATGTTGCCCGCATTACGAATTACAAAAAGATCGCCCAGGTCAGACTGGGTAATCAGCTCGGGCTGCACCCTTGAGTCGGAGCAGGTGATAAACAGCACCCGAGGATGTTGGCCTTGAGCCAGCTCTTGCAGCAGTTCCTTATTTTGAGGAACGTAGCTGCTCTGAAATTCGCGTAGCCCTTTGATCAAATCTTTCATAGCTCTGGCCTTTATCCCACGTTATTCAATTCTCCATGATTGAGGGGCTTCTAGTCTATGCCCCTCAAATAAAAAGCCGCCGTCTGCATCCAAAACTTCAGCAGCGATGGCGATCACCTGCTCAGCCCGGTTCTCTGCAAAAACCCGCTCAAAGCTATCGACAAATCTTTTCGCAAAATCAGTGTTGACGGTGTGCAACCTTCCAGGAATCGCTTTACCTTTAGCAGACCAAAGGTTTTGGCTGCGCAGGTAGTGATCTGCCAGTGCCGGATATAGGACAGTAGTGATCGCATACATTTCCGCTACCGAACGCGGATCCCTGATGTCCTCAACCAGATCCGAAATTCCATATCGAGAGTTGTCTACATCCTGCTGACTCCATTTTGGCGGGCCATCCTGCAAGCTCGAATGAGCAAGCTGCTTTAAAATATGAGTGAATTCGTTAGCTACCGGCACTTCGATGCCTTCGGCCACCATCCTTGCCAACGAAGGGACGCCTGTCGGACGGTCAACACATCGAAAAAAATAATTGAGCGTCTGTGGGTCGTGAACAAACGCCTCTATCGGCCAGTTTTTGTAAAAGTAAGACTCTCTGTAGGCGCAGGAAAGATGCTTAAAAACGACAACCAAATCAAGATCCGATGTCGATGTGCTCTCGCCTCTCACCACAGAGCCAGCTAAAAAAATTACCTCGGCCCCTGGATACTGAGTGCTGTAGATTTCAGATGTAATGCTAATAAGCTTATCTAGCATGATGTTTTAGAAGCTGTATGTTTTCACACGTTTTCAGGCTATACCTGTCGTCCGCTGCCACATTCATTCGGCATTTTTTCTTTTATCCGGCATGATCGTTAGAACTGGAAAAGCTCGCATAGCCACCCCCACCGGGCGTCTTGATGATAATTTCATCGCCTGACTGCATTTCCACTGTAGCGGTGGCGGGTAAGGCTTGCGATATCTGGTTATTACGCTTTACTGTCGCGCTACCGGGCTTACCCGGTTTGCCGCCTGCTAGTCCGAAGGGCTCTGTTGTTCTGCGGCCTGAAAGCAAATTGGCGGTCATTGCTTGGCGAAAGAGAATATGCCGAATGACGCCGTTGCCGCCGTGATATTTCCCTTCACCACCGCTATCAGCGCGAATGGAGAATTGTTTTAGCAGGACTGGGAAGCGTAGCTCTAGCACTTCTGGGTCGGTGAGGCGGGAGTTGGTCATGTGGGTTTGGACGGCATCTGTGCCATGGAATGTAGCGCCTGCGCCTGATCCGCCGCAGATGGTTTCGTAGTACTGGTACTGGCCGTTGCCAAAGGTGAAGTTGTTCATGGTGCCTTGGGAAGCGGCTAAGACGCGCAGGGCTCCGTACAGGGCGTCGGTGACAGCTTGTGAGGTTTCGACATTACCTGCAACGACCGCAGCCGGATAGGCAGGGTTGAGCATGGAACCTGCCGGCACGCGAACGTCTAATGGTTTTAGACATCCTGCGTTAAGAGGGATAGGGGTGTCTACGAGCGTGCGGAAGACGTAGAGGACGGCGGCTTTGCAGACTGCGAGGGGGGCGTTAAAGTTGTTGGACTGTTGAGGGGAAGTGCCTGTGAAGTCGATGAGGGCGCTGTTGTCAATAGGGTTGAGCGTGACGGAGACGTTGATTTCTGCGCCGCAGTCCATTGGTACCCGGCAGTAGGTGGGCTGATTGTGCTGAGCGCAGAGCTGACTGATGACCCGGCGGACGGCCTGCTCGGCGTTGTCTTGAACGTGCTGCATGTAGGCTTGTACGGTGCGCAGTGTGAACTGTTCGACCATGCGCTTAAGCTCCTGGACGCCTTTGTTATTGGCGGCAATTTGGGCCTGGAGATCGGCCAGATTTTGGACTGGGTTGCGGGCCGGTTGGGGGACTTGGGTGAGGCGATCGCGCAACTCCCCCTCTTTCAACTCCCCACTCTCCACCAGCAGAAAATTGTCAAACAGAATCCCCTCCTGATCCAAATGAGTACTGTTAGGCGGCATCGATCCCGGCGCAATCCCCCCAATATCCGCATGGTGACCCCGAGAAGCCACAAAGAACAACGGCTTTTCGCTTTCTATAAAAACTGGCGTAATCGCTGTGATATCTGGTAGATGGGTGCCGCCGTTGTAGGGGTTGTTTGAGATGAACACATCTCCCGGCTGGAAGGGTTTGGGCTGGTCGGCAATCAGCGCCTGAACGCTTTCGCCCATAGAACCCAGATGAACTGGGATATGAGGCGCATTGGCAACAAGTTGCCCTTGACCGTCGAAAATGGCGCAGGAGAAGTCTAAGCGCTCTTTGATATTCACAGATGAGCTGGTGTTTTGCAGGGTGAATCCCATTTGTTCGGCGATCGCCTGAAACAAGTTATTGAAAATCTCTAACCGCACCGGATCGGGCTTGCTATCTATTGTCTGTTCATATGTTTCCTGAGAGGTTTGGGTGAGCTGTGTCAGGATGAGGTTGCCGCGATCGCTTACCACCGCCGACCATCCCGGCTCAATCACATTCGTCCCTGTCGCCTCTAAAACAATCGCGGGGCCAACAATCTCATGCCCTGAGCCTAAGTCCTGCCGCTGAAACACAGGAGTATCATGCCATTGATCAGCAGAAAAGAGAGAAACGCTAGCGATTTCTTCAGGAGAAGAATTACTTGCTGCGGGTGAAGTGCTCTCTTTGGGCACTTTGGTTTTACCAATTGCTTCTGCGGTGATGGTTGCGACAGTTAAGCCTTTGCCCGATAGCGTAATGCCGTACTGCTGCCGGTAGCGCTGCTCAAACTGTTGCTTCATCGCTGACAAGTCGGCAAAGTCCACCGCCAGAGAAGAATCGGTACCCTCATAGCGCAGATGAAATTGACAGAGTACTTCAACCGAATCGAGCGTGTTACGGTCGTCCTGCTGTCTCAAATCTGCCGTTGCCCGATCAGCCAGCGCCTTGATCTGCTGCTCAAGTTCGGTCATCGCCGCCGCTGTCAGCGCTACTTCCACGGAAGCTTCTTTAAGCACCCGCCTTTCGGCTAAGCCCATTCCGTAAGCTGACAGCACGCCCGCATAGGGATGGATCACGATAGTCTTCATGCCCAAATTTTCGGCTAGGCGGCAGGCGTGTTGTCCCCCGGCAGCGCCAAAGCAGCAGAGCGTGTAGTCCCCCACGTCATAGCCGCGCTGAACCGAAATTTTCTTAATGGCGTTGGCCATGTTGTCGATGGCGATCGCCAAAAACCCTTCAGCCGCCTGCTCAGGCCGTCGCTGACTACCCGTCGCCGCTGAAATTTCCTCAGTCAGCGCCGCAAACTTGGCCTGAATGCCCGCTCGATCCAGGGGCTGATCCCCTTCTGGGCCGAACACCTGCGGGAAGAACTGGGGCTGAATTTTGCCCACCATGACGTTGCAGTCGGTGACGGTGAGCGGCCCGCCATTTCGATAGCAGGCTGGGCCAGGATGTGCGCCTGCTGATTCAGGGCCGACCTGATAGCGATCGCCTTCAAAGCCCAAAATCGATCCGCCGCCCGCCGCGACCGTGTGAATCGCCATCATCGGGGCGCGGAGCCGAACGCCTGCGACTTCGGTTTCTAGCACGCGCTCGTAGGTGACGCTGGCCGGTGAATGGTTCTCACCGTTAAAGTGAGCGACATCAGTAGAGGTGCCGCCCATGTCGAAGGTGATAATTTTATCGAAGCCAGCGGCGCGGCTGGTTTGGACTGCGCCGACGATGCCGCCAGCGGGGCCAGAGAGAATGCTGTCTTTTCCCTGGAAAAATTGGGCGGGGGTGAGGCCGCCGTTGGACTGCATAAATAGGATCTGAGGCGTCGAGTCTTCACTTTCTCCGGTCAGCGCCTGCGCTATCTGATTTACATAGCGGCGTAGCAGCGGTGATAAATAGGCATCGACGACGGTGGTATCGCCCCGGCTGACCCATTTGATCAGGGGGCTGACCTGATGGGATATAGAGATTTGGGTAAAGCCAATCTGCTGGGC
>JBBQAC010000296.1:0-5052 GCA_038315915.1 Phormidesmidales cyanobacterium | reverse complement strand
GGCTAGCTCAGCCGGATTTTGAACCAGCGTCTCGGGGGTTTGAATGCGCACATCGACCAGGCGATCGCCCCGTTGTAACTGAGTGGGCACCGACCCCGAAAGCACCGTTTGCACCGTGCGGCCAATGGCTTCTGCCGAAAGACCCAGGTCGGCAGCGCGTTCCCAGTCCGGGCGAATTTGCACTTCCGGCTGCGGCGGATCGGCGTCGGGCGAATAGGTTGCCAGCGTCGCCTCGGCTTCAAGCGCTTCGAGCACAAGCCCGCCAGCTTCTTCTAGAGATTCTACGCTCGTTCCTTGCAAAATTACGTCTACATCGCCGCGCACAGGCGAGTTATTCAAAATCAGGCCCCGGACTCTACCGGGTGATACACGCAGCCGGGTTTTAACCAGATTGAACTGATCGAATTCAGCAGACATGCGATCGCTAAAAGCCTCAACATCTGTTCCCCGTCTCAGCGTTAGCGTACTAGATCCTCGCAGCGCATTGACGCTCGCACTACCGCCAAAGAGAAATCCGCCAGATGTGCTAAAGACATACTCAATCTCAGGCTGAGATAACAGCAGTTGATCGACCGCGCTCATGACCTGCTGGTTTTCAGCGAGCGTTGTTCCTGGTGGAAACTGTACGCGCACATCGGCCTGCCCTGTGGCAATATCCGGCAGAATTTCTTGCGGAATTTGACCCACCATGAGAAAGCTGCTGCCGCCGAGTAGGAGGAAGGCGATCGCCACCACTAAAATCCGTCGCCCCAGCACCCAGCTCAGCACCCGGCCATACTGACCGGTCAATCCTTGAAGCCTCGCATCGAACTGGCGAATCAGCCAAAACTGCTTGACCCCGCTCGACCAGCGCACAGTCAGCAGCCGGGAAGTGAGTGCAGGCACCACCGTCAGCGCGACCACCAGCGAGGCCCCTACTGCAAAGCTCACGGTAAGCACCAGCTCATTAAACAACAGGGCAATAAAGCCACCGATGAGCAAAAAAGGAAGCACCGCCACCAGGTTTGTTGTCGTTGAAGCGAATAAAGCCGATTCTAGTTCGCGGCTGCTCGCTTCAGCCTGACGAATCACAGGCTTTTTCTGCTGAATGCCATTATCTCGAATGCCATTATCTTCAACACCTTTGACAATATTTTCCAGCATGACAATAGCATTATCGACCACAATGCCCACACCCAGCGCCAGTCCGCCCAAGCTGAATACATTCAGCGAAAGCCCAAACACCCCCATCAGCAAAATTGCCACGAGCGTTGCTAAGGGAATCGCGACTACAATAATGAACGTTTGCCTGAGCGAACCGAGGAATAAGAGAACCGCGATCCCCGCCAATCCTGCCCCAGTCAGGCCAGAAATCGCCACATTGCGAATAGAGTTTTGAATAAAGATAGATTCGTCCAGCGTGGCGTTGAGCACAAGATCTTCGGGAATCAAGCCCGACTTTCTGAGATCTGCAAGCCGCTGTTTTACGCCATCGACAACAGCAACGGTATTTGCCCCTGGCTGTTTTTGAATGCTCACTTTCACCGCAGGCTCGCCGTTAAGGTTCACAAAAACCCGCTGTTCTTCAATCCCGTCGATCACTTCGGCAAAGTCACGCAGATAGACCTGTTGAAGTGCTTCAGTATCGCCTACTTCAAAGATTACGTTGCGAATCTCATCGGCCTCTTGAAAGCGACCGGCCACACGGGTCAAGGGCTCGCTATCGGTGCCTTGAATACGTCCGCTAGCGGTGTCCTGGTTGCGTTCTGAAAGTGCGTCCAAAACATCTGTGATGCCTAAGCCCAGAGTTTGCAATCTGGCCGGGTCAAGATTGACGCGAATCTCTTCTTGAACGCCGCCCGAAACATCGACACTGGCAACGCCGGGGACAGTAATCAGCTCGCGGGCCAGCTCCTGATCGGCAAACACTCTTAGATCCACGCCCTGTAAGGAAGGTGAAGTAAGCGCGGTTTCATACACAGGCAGTTGAGAAGGGTCAAACTTAAACAAACGCGGCTGCTGAACCGTATCGGGGAGGCTGTCTCTAGAGCGGTTAAGCGTGGCCGTCGCATCGTTGAGCGCCTGGTCAATATTGCCCCCCGGCTGAAAGTACAAATCCAGGCTGACCTGACCTTCTCGGGTCTGAGAAACCACCTGAACAACACCTTCGGTCGCTGCGAGGGCTTCTTCTAACGGGCGGGTGACTTCATCGACCGCAACTTCTGGCGAGACGCCCGGTGCATCCGCTCTCACCCCAATCCGTGGATAGGTAATCGAGGGCAGCAGATCGACCGGGAGCTGTTGAATAAAAAATAGGCCCAGAACAATCACAGCTACGGTCAGTACTAGCGTGGCAATATGCTGCCGGATCGCCAGCGTGCTCAGGCTCAGATTGCTGGGAGTTGCGCTGTCAACTGGGCTGGAATTTGAGCCTAAATTTGAGGGGGCGGTGGGCCGTACCATGCGTTCGAGTATCCTATTACCTTGGGTGCGGGTGATTGTCCTATTCAGATAAAATGCTGAGCCGAACGGTTTGCCCTGAGGTGAGTGGGCGATCGCTCTGCACCACAAAAGCCTCTCCTGGCGATAATCCCGACAGAATCTCCACCCGATCCTGACTGCTTGCCCCCGTCTTTACCGGGCGAGCCACCGCCTTTGCCCGCTTACCTTCCCCTTCGATCACAAACACCGTATTGCTTTCCTCTCCCAGCGCTAGCGCACTCTCAGGCACCACCACACGGGCCTCCTGACTGGGTGAAAACTGCACTCTCGCCAGCAGACCACTGCCAACTCGCCCATTCGGATTTGGAACACTCACCTGCACAGGCACCAGCCGAGAAGTGGCATCGGCAACCGGCGCAATTTGCTTAATTCGCCCCGCCGTAGAGCCTTCGCCAGGAAAAGCATCGAACGTCACCTGAGCGGGCTGGCCGACGCTGAGCCGCCCAATATCTAGCTCAGAAACCTGTACGCTCACCTCCAAACTGCTCAGATCACCCAGCTCTAGCAAAGTCGCCCCTGATTCAACAAAGTCACCGACATCGACCTGCCGGGACAGCACAAATCCGGTGAGGGGCGATCGCAAGTCTGCATAAGAAAGCTGCCGCTGAGTTTGGGCGAGTACAGCCCGCTGCGCATCCGTCCGGTTTGCCGCCGCTGTAGTGGACTGCCGCTGGGCCGCTACCTGCGCTTGGGCTGAGCGCACTGCCTGCTGCGCATTGGTTGCCGCTAGCTCCGCAGCTTCGGCTTCTTGCTGGGAAATGCCCCCCTGGTTGGCGAGCCGTCGCAGTCTGCTGGCATCCACCTGGGCCTGATCGAACGTCGCCTGGGCTTGCACAACTGCTGATTGGGCATTGCTGATAGCAACTTGTGCTTGGGCCGTATCTGCCTCCCTAGCCGAGAGTTCGGCTTGGGCTTCGTTTAAACTGGTGGTTTGCAGGTTGCCGTCGAGCCGCGCTAACAGGTCACCCTGAGCGATCGCATCGCCCACATCCACTGATAGATCGGTCACTTCGCCTGAGACTTGCGATCGCATCGCCACCTGCTGATTTGGACGGGTCGTGCCTGTGTAGGTAAGCAAACCGGCTACCGAGCCCGTTGCTGCCTGAGCTGTTTTTACAGCGACTGGCCCATCTGCCTGTTCTGGGTTGCCTCGTTGCCCTGGGGAAGGCTGAGCTGAGCTAGGGGGAGAAAGGCTACAGCCCGACGCCCATAGCAAAGGTAGCAGCAGCCCTATATGAATTGCGCCCTGCCTGGAATACTGAATGATGCACATACGGGTAGGTAAATGGACTGGCGACTCAGATGTTCGGTGACAGCGCTATTGGCTGTCTATACTCCAAATCGCTTTAACAATGTTTACAGTAGCGCCAACGCCTTGCTTAGACTTATGCCAAAAGTCACACTTTAGGCATGACTTTTGGCCTATGACTTTGGTCACTTTTCTCAGTCAATAGTTTCTCTAAGACCCGCCTTTTGATAGACCGCGCAGGTTCCTAAACCAGTTTTCACAGCGTAGACAGCTGCTCGGGCGTGATGCCCCCTTAAAAACAGGGCCATGACGACAGACAAAGTGACTTGGATCATGAACCATCTGCTCGCTAAACAATGAGATTTGGCAGAAAGGAAAGCTGGAGATACCAACAGAATTAGACGCGCTCATTCAAAAGAGAGAACAGGGAGTGCTCTCGGCTTGAGTCACTGTTTCCATCTGTAGAAGCATAGGCAAAACTTATCCAAAAATTTCGAAATTGAAATTTTACTTCTACATATAGATCAGACATTATGAAAGTAACGCCCGCTAAGTCTCGCCAAGCAACAAGACAGCTCTCCAAAGCTCTTTTTACTGCCTCCTACCGATTAGAGACTTCAAGGCCGGTAAGTCGAAGGTAGACTGAAGTTCTGACAGAGACTCTCCACCGCCATGAGACAGTTTGCTTTGTAGGAATCTCTACAGCATCTATTAGGCTGCACCCGTAACAAAACTCGGAGAAGTGATTGTATCACTGTCTGTCAAGTCAATTGCCAACAGCGTTGTTGTCGCGATCGCCGCAGCCACTATTCAATTTTTCTCACATCTCCATAAAAATAAGGAATCTCTCCATGAAAAACTTAAAGCAGGACTTGAAACTCACCTCCGCTGCCAACGAAGGGTGGGCTATACACATTTATGATGGCGATCGCCATTTGCGCTGTACCTTAGACTCTTCTCATGGGTGGGTCTTTGGCTTTGGCCTGGGCATGGGATTTATCGCTGCCCTTGTCGGCACAAACCTAATCCTACCGGCCAATTCAAAAGTGGTAGAACGCTCTTCTGCCCCTACATAAAGCTTACCGGCGGCGGCTCCCCGGCATTCAGCAAAAGACTCTATATTTTGGATTGACTAAGCTGGTAGATACCTTTTAAGTCTACTTGTGTAGGCGTCGGCAGGTGGCTGACGGCCTGCTTTGTGCTGCTCGGATTAGCGCTGCCCAATGATAATGAGGCAGTTTGAGAAGTTTTGCTTATAGCCGGGATTTGAGAACCTGTTCTGAAGTTTACAAATCTACTTATCGTTCCGTGAACTTTTTAGC
>JBBQAC010000349.1:0-3597 GCA_038315915.1 Phormidesmidales cyanobacterium | reverse complement strand
AGAACGAGCAGAATTTGAGAGAGGCTGATGGCGACTATGAAGGCAATTAAGCCCTTAATCCGGGTCGGGCTTTGCAGCACCAGCTCTTTTTCAGTTTGGCCGAATCCGCCCACGTTGGGGTTACTGGTCAGCGGCTTGCCCCCTTCTACCGTGTCACCCTGGTTAACTAGCAGCTCGGGGCCAACTGGAATATCCTCAGTCACCGTGCTGCCGTCTTCCTTGCTGATAGTGAGGCTATAGCCAGTGTCTGTTTTATCGATGGCTGAAATGGTGCCCGCCGCCGAAGCGTTATAGACAGCGTTATTAGACGCCATCCCAGTCGGATACACCTGACCGCGCCCTCGGTTGCCACCGACATAGATCAGGTTTTTGCCAAAGTGAACTGACTTATCGGTCGCAGGGTCGGGAGAAAGCACGGGGAAGACAATTTCCTGATACTGCTCACCTGGGATGGGGCCAACCAAAATAATGTTGGGTTCCTCTGGGCTGTAGGGCAGGAAGTAGGTATTGCCGACTTCTTCCTTCATTTCTTCCGGGATTCGATCATCTGGCGCAATCTGAAAGCCTTCTGGCAGCATCAGCACCGCGCCTACGTTGAGCCCGCCCTTGCTGCCGTCTCCCAGCACCTGCTGTGAGTCGAGATCGTAGGGAATTTTGACCACCGCTTTGAAGACGGTGTCGGGCAGTACGGACTGAGGCACTTCTAGAATGGTGTTCTTTTCGCCGAGGTGACAGTTGGCGCACACGATGCGGCCAGTGGCTTCTCGGGGTGACTCGTAGTTTTCTTGCGCCCAAAAAGGATAGGCCGCAGCAGATTGAGGCATCGCCCAACTGCTAGAGAGCAAAAGAATTAAAGCGGCAAAGGCAATGGCCGCGCTTTTTGCCCACCCTCGTAGAGCAGCGGTGAGCTTAGACATAATTGTTGAGGTCAGAGGTAAGGTTTTCATGCGTACGTGCTAGCAAGTTAACGGTTCTATCGACACAGATCTCTATAAGAGTCGGCTCTCTGGCAATCGGTTTTATGACGAGGCATAATTCCTGAGCGACATTACCACCAGGGCTTCTCGCCGGTACGGAAGTCGGTTTCTTCCCAGGGGGAGAGGGTGACGGTGTCATCTTCGGTCACATCAGCATGAGCTAACGCCAAAGACAGGGGTGCTGGGCCTCTGACGACCTTACCTGTGGCATCGTACTGAGAGCCGTGGCAGGGGCACTTAAACTTGTTTTCGTTGGTGTCCCAGGGCACTACGCAGCCTAAATGCGTGCAGATAGAGTTGATGCCGTAGCGTTCCAACCCGCCTTCGTTCTGCACGACCAAATAGGTGGGATCGCCTTTGAGCCCTTGCACCAGTACTCGCGCTCCGGGGTTGTTTTCCTCTAAAAACGCGGTGACCTTAACATCTTTGCCCAAAGCATCCTTCGCAGTGATACCGCCGCCGGTGGCACCACTGCTAGGCGGAATAAAGTACTTGATGATGGGATACGAAGCGCCTAAAACGGTTCCTGTGATGGTTCCGAAGGTCAGCAGGTTCATAAATTGCCGACGTCCCAAATCGGGGACATCGGGGTTGCCAGAAGCTTGGGTCATAGGTCAGCTATCTAAACGCTACATTGATTACGCGAAACCATTACACCGAGGCGCTGACGCGCGCTCAGCTGTGCGACTTTTTGGCCTTACTTTGCAGCAACAGCCTTTTCGTCACAGAAGTTTGCAGTTTCTCAGAATATTATTACACCGTTCAGAGCCTTCACCCGCTGATCAGTGGAGAACTCATCGTCGAGTCAGCCCTGCGCACCGGGGCTGACTTTTTTGGTTTCAGACCTGTCCGAAAACTTGTAAAAAATCCTGAATCTACTGATATAAGAGGGTTTTCGCAATTCAGACTGATGCGCTAACTCCGCTATCTCGAAAGGAATAGCGGGCCGTACAGAGGAAGCAAACCCCCAAAAAAGCTGCTTTATGAGTGTAAATAAATGTAAATGGAATTGAGCTACTCATTTTTGAGACGGCGAGTATATGACCGCCTGTGACAACACACAGAGATGGTAATCGGTCGGCCAATAACCGCTACCATCAAAAGAAATATGCTGAGCCGTATTTCATTCACCCTTTTAATATCCTCTGCACGCTTGTAAACGACAGCTTGACTATGACTGGAAATGAGTTGCGCGATCTGCTAGTAGGAAAGTGGGGATATGCTTACGACGTACAGTTGCGTAAGCTGCCGCGCAAGGTTTTCTTTCAGGTGATGTGGCGGTACCTGGAGCAGGCTTCGTTTCCGATGAGTGAGGGAGAATATCTGGCGCATTTAGACGAGGTTGTGACGTATCTGAATGCCTGGGGTGCGTCAAGTCAAATTCAAGCCTTTATCGAGCAGACGAATGAACGACCTCGTCTGGGTAAGGCTGTGAGTATCCCTGTAGACTTAGGCTCGCGGGCTTCTGAATGGCTGCTAGACGAGGGTTGACGTCAGATGATTGATAGCCAATGCAATGTGAAAGGCGATGTGAAGGCGCAGGGATCGCGTGGGCTGTGCTATCTAATGTCTTGGTATGGCGCACTGACCCCCGGTGACTTCTTCGTTGCGATAGGCTAATGCTTTGGGGATGGTAGTGATCTGACGCTAAGCTTTTGGTTAGCTTTGGTGTAATGACCGGAAGGCACTGGTTGGACGGTGCGATCGCTTTCCTATGTCTGATCTTCTGTAGAAAGAATCTGTAACCAAGTGTTAAGGTTTTGATGACCATCCCTACTCACGTTTCGAGGGCTTGTCTGTGATCCGCTCTGCACCGCTGCCACTAAAAACGATGCTTTCACGCATCGAGACCAACAATAGACTGAAAATTTTTTCAGGTTCATCGAACCGGGCGCTTTCTCGGGAGGTGGCCCGCTACTTGGGCACTGACCTGGGGCCAATGGTGCGTAAGCGCTTTGCCGACGGTGAACTCTATGTGCAAATTCAAGAGTCTATCCGGGGCTGTGACGTTTATTTAATTCAGCCCACCTGCCATCCGGTGAATGACAACCTGATGGAGCTGCTGATTATGATCGATGCCTGCCGTCGGGCGTCGGCCCGTCAAATCACAGCGGTACTCCCTTACTATGGCTACGCGCGGGCCGACCGCAAAACCGCTGGCAGAGAGTCGATTACCGCTAAGTTAGTGGCCAACTTGATCACTCAAGCGGGCGCTGACCGTGTGCTGGCGCTGGACCTACACTCAGCGCAAATCCAGGGCTATTTTGATATCCCCTGCGATCATGTGTACGGTTCACCGGTACTGGTAGAGTACCTGGCCAATAAGGAAATTGAAGATCTGGTGGTGGTTTCGCCGGATGTGGGCGGGGTCTCACGCGCCCGCGCTTTTGCCAAGATGCTCGATGACGCGCCGCTGGCGATTATTGACAAGCGGCGGCAGGCGCACAATGTCGCTGAGGTGATGAACCTGATCGGCGATGTAGATGGACGCACGGCGGTGCTGGTCGACGACATGATCGATACGGCGGGCACGATCTGCGAGGGGGCCAGAGTGCTCAGAGAAAACGGTGCGCGCCGGGTGTATGCCTGTGCGACCCACGCGGTGTTTTCGCCGCCAGCG